>NZ_JBHWJY010000023.1:0-25797 GCF_042731135.1 Streptomyces sp. NPDC059874 | reverse complement strand
TGTGTGTGGTGTCTCACCCGGCCGTTACCGCCTTTGTGGTCTCGGGTGTGTTTGTTCACGTAAACCTAAATCCCATGGGGGTCGCGGGGGGGGTTTTGGGCCGGGCTTCTGGTGTGGGGGGGGTGGGGGGGGGGTCGCGGAAGGGGCACAAGGACCGTTCCGCGACCGGAATCCCTTGGGCGCATCTGCAGCCGAGGCGTGGGCCGAGGAGACACCACGGCGACGTGCCTCGGCCAAATTGGGCGTGAGGGTGGCTTGTTGCAGAGTGGCTGAAGGTTGACCCTGACTGGATGGCGATGGTGGAGGCGGTTCTTGCACTGATCAGCGGGCTGGGCGGGGCCGGCCTTGGCGCGGCGGGTGCGCTGTGGAGTCAGCGGGCCAAGCGTCGTGATGATGCTGCTGCGGCGTCCATTGCGGCCGGTCGGGCTGAGAACGAGCTGTTGTTGGAAACCGTAGCGACGGCCCGTGCCGCGGTGCGGGCGTGGTGGACCAACGCCCAGCGGGCCCTTGCCGAGCTGGAGGCGGGGCGTGCGGTTGATGCCGAGCAGTACGACGCGGAGGCTCGGGCTGACATGAAGGAGTTCACCGAGGCGTTGTACCGGCTGGCGGGGCGAGTGCAGCTGAATGGATACGGCACGTACCGGCGCCCGTTCGCGGATCTGATGACGGAGTCTTCACGGCGCATCATTGAAGCGGCCCACCGCCATGCTCAGGCGCCTCTTTCGATCGCGGAGATCGAAGCACTGGCGGCCGGCGTCCGTGAGGTCCACAGCGAGATCGCTCTCCACTTGGTGAGGAACGCGGAGGCTGTGACGGGACAGGTGATCCCGCCAATCGGCTATGTCTATCCGGATTCGCCGGGGGCGCGCACGTTTCCTGCGCCTCCCCCATACCCTCCGCGAACGCAGTGACAGCGCCTGCTCAGGCGGGGATCTCCCCCAGGAGCATGCGCAGGGTGAGGCTGCGCTTTTCGCGAGCGTCGGCGGTGGCCTTCTCGTCGCCGAGGCGTGCGAGGAGCAGGGTGCGGAACACGTTGAGTCTCCACCACGGCACCACGTGGTCCGAGGTCTGTTCGTGGGAGCCGGCCGTGTCGAAGACCCGGCCTCCTTGTCTGTCGAGGGCGTGGGCTCGTCCAGTTGCTGCTGGATGACGACGAGTTCGCCCGCGACGCGGCGCTGGATGTCGGCTGAGCCCATCGACATGTAGTCGGTCCCGTACGCGGCGAGCTTGTATTCCCCCGCTTCCACAGTGGGGCCGCCGTTCAGGCGGGCGGCGAAGCCGCGTGCGAGGAGGTCGGAAGCGACCACGAGGGCCATGGCCGTGCGCCACGTAGGTCTGGAACTCGCGTGGCATCACAGGGTCCTCCAGGACGGCTACCGGCACATCCAGCACCCGGGACAAGGCAGCGAGACAGAACCCCCGTAGGGTGTTCACCGTCAGTCGGAGTGAGGGGGCCGGCGGCTGGGAGGCAATTCCAGTCAGGCACGAGTAACGGTTGGAGAGTCGTCGTCCAAGTGGTCCGGCAGGCCGAAGAGGGGGAAGAGGCGCTCGGCGTCGCGGAAGGCCGTGATGCCGGTGATCCGGTCGCCGGAGAACTCGATGACCTGCAGTGCCCAGGGAAGGTAGCCGGTGCCGTCCGGGTGGGGTCGGTACTGCCCGAAGGCGGGGGAGCCGTTCGCCGCGGTCGGGACCAGACGCGAGCCGCGGCAGCCGATTGCGGGGCCGTTGAGCCATGCCTGGATGTCGGGCATGCCGCGCATCCATTTCGCGTACGGGGGCAAACACAGCGTGGCGTCGACGTGGAGGAGCATGTTCAGCTCCTCCATGTCGTAGCGGGCGAAGGCCGTGGCGTATCGCTCGGCCAGCAGCCGGCGAACTCTGTCGTCGCACGGCCGGGCAGCCGGCGCACCCGTTGCCTGGCGACGGTCCGCCAGTGTGGCGCGGGCCCGCTGCAGGGCGCTGTTGGCCGAGGCGACGGTGGAGCCGTGCAGGTCGGCGACCTCACGAGCCGAGAAGCCCAGGACGTCCCGCAGGATCAGCGTGGCCCGCTGCCTGGGCGGCAGGTGCTGCAGCGTGGCGACGAACGCCAGCCGCACGGACTCGCCCGACGCCGCGGCAGCCTCCGGATCGCCGCCAGGGCAGGGCTCCACCCACAGGGCCGTAACCTCCGGAGGTGCCGGCGGCAAGCTGCCCTCGCTCGGGCCGGACAGATCCATCGGCAGCGCCCGCCGCTTGCCCGAGGCGACGGCGTCCAGGCAGACGTTGGTGGCGATGCGGTACACCCACGTCCTCAGCGCAGACCGCCCCTCGAAGCGGTCGATGCTCCGCCACGCCCGGACCAGCGTCTCCTGTACGGCGTCCTCGGCCTCGGTGTACGAGCCCAACATCCGGTAGCAGTAACCGGTCAGCTCTCCCCGGAACTCCTCGAGCCCCTCCACTGCCGCGATGTCCCCCATACCGCACTCCTTCAGACAGACAGTTCCAGGTCGCTGGCCTGATGCCTCACTGTAGGGCCGGGCTGGACCGCAGCCCTTCGGGCAGGTCGATTCGCTCCCCTGTGGCCGGTAGTCGAGCCGCTGCTGCCGAAGGTCCGGCGTCGAGTTCGGCATCCGGGGCGCAAGCGGCGTCCGGACCGGCTGGTGTCCCAGGGCACTACCAGTCGCCGAACTTTTCTTCGTCGTCTCTGGTCCATCCCTGCGGGCCGACTTGCCCGAGCCGGTCATGGAATCTGCGGGCTGCTCCGCGTTCGGCGGCAAGGTCTTCGGGGGTGGGCTGGTACCACTCGAGCCCGGTGCGGATGGTGAGCAGATCGACCATGTAGGCGCTGATGTCCACTCGGTCGTACTCGACCTGGTCGCTGCCGTCCGGGGCGTAGCGGAAGCCCTTCTCGGCGACTGCGCCGACGAGTTTGGCCACCGACTTGCCGCCGATGCCACCCACACCGGCCACGGAGAGTCTGAGGCCGAAGACGTCCGCGACCTGTGCGTACCACCGTTGGAACTCACCTTCGGCGAAAGTGCAGTTCAACGCTCGTCCGACGCTCGCGGCGACCTGCTCCAGAGCCTTGACCGGCTTCTCCGGCGTCTCGTCAGTATCCACGCGAACGCTGAAATATATCTTCTGTCGCTTCTTCATCTGAACAGTTTCCGTTACCAAGGCTGGTCCACGCGAAGGGCGATCACGGATTCCTCAATTCTCCGGACGTGCGGGAAGGCCCCGTCGCTGCGTGCTGATCGACTCCTCGCTTCTCGGCCGTGCCGTCAGGGGGCAGTGTGGCGGCGACCTGTGCCAGACGGGCGGTCGGCCAGGCGAAGCAGTTGGTGGCTGCCCCTGATGCTCAAGGAGCGTCGCGGCAAGCCGCTCGGGCGCCTCAACGCGGTGCGGTCGCGCAGCGGCGCGGTCGGGCGTGGGGGTCGGTGGCGCTACCGCCGGGCAGGTGGTTGTCCGCTGCGGCGGTCAGCTCGGCCCAGGACAGGCCGGGGCCCATGAAGTGCGCATCGTCACCAGCGTGTAGCGCCAGAACAGGATCGATCCGCACCTGAATGGTCGCGTTCTCGGACGCGAGTTGCCGAGACTGTCCACCGGCGGGTTCGTGATCACGGTGGTGAGTGTCGCCCGCTGTCGTGTGCCGACACTCACCCTCCCGCCCCTGCGTCTCTGGCGAACCGCGTCTGCAACTGCATGTTGGGGCAACTAGGCAAGCACTCCTGTGAATGACCCTGCTGGGACGTTCCCGTGCACCTGCGTGGCGTGGTGCGCCTTGCCCGGGGCGCGCCGTGTCGTGGTCATGGACAGCTGGTAACGGTTTCGCCGGGGTCGGCAGTGCAGGTGTCGTTTCCGGTACCACCGTTGAGCGCGTCGTTGCCGAGACCGCCGTTGAGCCTGTCGTTGCCGGGACCACCGTTGAGCGTGTCATTGCCGGGACCACCGAAGAGCCTGTCGTTGCCGGGGCCGCCGTCGAGCGTGTCGTTGCCAGACCCGCCGAAGACGGTGCTAGTGCTGTGACCGGAAAGGTTCACCGGGTCACGGCGCTCGGCACGGCACCTCGCCGCGTTGTCGGACCGCGCAAGTACGTCCAGTACGAGCCGCGGCCCTCCGCCTTGCGATGCACCGCACCGAACACCGCGCCCCGGCAAACCTTTCCGGCCACAGCACTAGGGAGGCAACCGGACAGCATGGCGCCTTTCGGCGGAGGCCCGAGCGCCCTTGACGGACCGGCCCGCACCGGAAGGACCCCGGAGTGCCGGGACGCCCCGGGATGACGCCTTCGAAGCATCCGACCGCCCCGAGGCTCAGGCTGTCGAGGCCCCGCCGATGAAGGCGGAAGACGTTGTGGGTTGTGCTGTGAGGGTCAGCGCATGCGGACGGTTCAGCGCATGCGGACGGTGACTTCGGGGAGCGGTATGTCGGACAGGTTGAGCTGGAGTCCGGTCATGGTCAGGTAGGTCTGCGAGTCGCTCAGGGTGTTGGGCTGTGCCTGGGCCGTCCCGCGCGTGCTCACCACCAAGTACCAGCCCCCGCGCTTGTAACTGCGCGAGGCGTTGGCGCTGTCGCGGTTCGGGTTCAGCACCCAGCCCTGGCGCTCCAGGTCCGCACAGATCGCCATCGTTTCGGACTGTGCGGCGGCCTTCTCCCGGACGGCCATCCAGCCCGTCCTGTTCAGGTTGGATCCGGCCGGGACCGTCGACTTGCCCTGCTCCGGGTCGAGGCCCGCCGCGCGGACCGCCGTCCGGATCACTTCGTCCACCTCGTCCCGCGTGAGGGGCGGCGACGTGGGTTCGGGCTCCGGCGCGGGCGCCGACGCGGATCCGGACGGCTTGGACGAGGGCGCGCCCAGGTGGACGCGTCCGTCGCCATCGATCTGTACCTGGTCCGGCAGGACCACGGCGGCCAGGCTCACGATCAAAGTCGCGGCCAGGCCGATCCACACCCTCTTCAAGAACGCGTTCAACGTGAGACTCCCCCGAATGATCATTCGAGGGGAGTCTCACACATCCCGTTCGGTGCCCGGCAGTCGAGCCCCCGGGGCGGAGCTCCGCTACTTCGCGTTTCGGCTGTCAGCTTCTTGGACGCGTCCGGGGTGATTGCCCTTGATGTTCTGGTCGTAGAAGGCCTGGCGGATCGTCTCGACCCACGGCATGTACGTGAGCTCCTTGACCGCCTGGCTGAAGGCGGGCGTACACATCCACCAGGACAACCTGGAGCGTCGCAAACCGCGCGGCAAGCTCCCGCGGTGCCATTCGGACTTCGGCAAGTCCGACCGCGACTTCGAAGGCGAGTGGGACGAATGTGGCCTGACCCCCGACCTGCCCTCGTTCAACGACGAGCTGAGGGTGGACCACGAGGATGCCAGGCGGGTGGGCGACCGGTGGGGCTACCCGCGGGGAGCTCAACCTCCTCGGTGGCTTGGGACCGTGGCGGGCGGGACGCAGTCGAGACCAGATCAGAGGCTTGCTACGGCCCCGGCACGCGGCCATCCGGCGCCCCAAACTCCTTGATGCGCAGGGACTGTGAAGGACCGTCACGTAGCTGTTTCACAAGCCCTGCACGGCTCCCTCGATTAAACCTTGATCATTACCGTTACGGTGATGATCTCTTTATCGGGAACATATTTCCTACCAGGAAGCATAAGCGTGAAGAAACGCACTACCCTCATATGCGCGGCAATTGGTGCGGCAGCTGCCCTTGCCGGGGTCTTCCCCCACCAGACCCCGACCACGGGACAGGACACAGTAACCCCCGTCGCACAGACCAGAACCCTGACACCGCAGTACGCCACAACGGCGAACGGCGAGATCACCATGACGGTCGACCTGACGCAGGAGCAGATCGGCAAGGCACGCGACCGCGTCAAGGCGAACAAGCCGCTCGAGAAGCCGAAGCAGACCAGCGAGCGCCCTGCCGATGCGAACCGGCAGAGCGGCAAGCCCATGACGCTCGCCGACGCCTACAAGCAGGCCGCGGACAGCGTCAAGGAAGCCAATGCCAAGCCCTACAAGGACTTCGGCAAGGCAGCGCAGACCGCGACCGCAGGCGATGGCAGCAAGTTGAGCATGAGCCTCGCCGCTTCCTACGACCTCAACGAGAGCACTGTCGGCTACCCGGTCGGAACCACCCCGCCGGCCACCCTGGAAGCCCTGTGCTTCGGCGGAACCGCAGAGTTCGACGCGGTCATCGACCGCTTCACCGCATGTGGGCGCACCAAGCTCATCGCCAAGTACTACGAGGTCGACTCCAAGACCGGTGCCCGCGAGTACATGGGCACGAACACCGGCATCGTGCAGCTGTACACCCAGCAGTACAACAACGACCGGTCCACCCGTATGTTCGCCAAGGTGCAGAAGGACTCCGTCACCTACGACTGGGGCTGGTGGGACAACATCTGGACCGCCCCCGGCGTTGATCTGACCGTCATCGGGAACTGCTTCGGCAATACCCTCAGCTGCTCGGCGACCGGCTCTCCCATCACGCTGACGTGGGAGAACTGGAACAGCATCGACACCTGGTTCAACTGGAACGCCAACAGCCAGGCGACGTACGGGGTCGGTCGGGACAAGCTCGGCGCCCACGGTACCCACGTCGAGTTCTACACCGACACCGGTGATTACAGCTCCGAGGCCCGCGCCTCGCTCTCCCGCCGTCTCGTGCGCTGCGACTCCGCCACCTACATCTACGCGGACTGGCAGCAGGGCTGCGTGTTCCTCGAGACCATCCCGCGGATGATGTACTCGCGCGCCGCAGACTCCCCCCACAGGGGGGTGGCCGACCACATCTACAAGGCGCAGAACCAGCCCGACTCGACGTACCCGACGAGCACCGCTTCAAAGAGCATCCCCGGTAAGTACGTAGCCGGCGACTTCTCCGCGCCCGGACTGCACCGTCTCCACGAAAACTTCCACCTGACGACGATGAACGCAAACACATCCCACAAGGACCAGGCGTGCACCGCGACCGGCGACTACTCCACTACCGGCCTGCCGCTTCCCCTGCGGCCTGAGGCAGGCATCGAGGACTGCGACGAGTACCCGTTCCGTTCCACGCTCGAGGGCGCTGCAAGCCAGGCCTGGGACTTCTCCGTGTACCCCGTCGACCTCAGCCAGAACCGGTCTGGCGGAAACACGCTGATGAACTACGTGCGTAACCACCGCATCCTCGCGTGGGATGACACCCTCCCGTCCCCGAACGACAGCAACGACCGGTACTACGTGCAGATCGTGGACTTCTGACCCACAGGACCCTCACACCCGGAACGTATGATGAGCGGCGCTCCTCGAACATCGAGGAGCGCCGCTCCCGTTCTCGCCGGAGGCCTCGTGGACCTGATGCAGACCCTCGACAGCTACTTCGGCGGCTGGTCCCTCACCTTCACCACGCTGCCCCCGCTCGAGGCGCTGCAGGCCATGGAAGCCGTCTCCATCCGCGCCATCGAGAACCCGCTCGAAGCGCTGCGCGAGGAAGAAGACGAGGGTCTTGCCGAAGACGGTGTTCTACTCGTCGCCGGCCGCGTGCACCCTGGCTGGAGCATCGTCGTCGAGACGAGCGGCTACACGGGACTCGTGGGAGCCGAACGGTCCGTTCTCCTCGAGCTGTGCAGCGCTGAGCATCCCGCGATGACCGTCTTCAAGAATCCCAACCGTCTCGAGCTGCTGTACGCGGACCTCGACGACGGGTGGGGCGGCATGGCGCTCGACAGCGGGATCCGATGGGGCGAGATGAGCCCGCCCGTCTCGGCTGCACTCACCGCGGCCGGGTTCCTCCCCGATGGCCAAGGCATCTCCACGGAGATCGCTGACCGTGCGTACAACGATCTTGCGCAGCGCGCCATCGCTGCAACGACGGGAGTATCCCTGGACGACGTCGAGACAGCGGGGGGCTGGGCCGCGGGGACCGTCCTGGCGGAGACTGCAGCGACGCAGGTCTCGCGGAGCAGATCGCTTCGTTGACCGCCGCGTAGCGACACCGGCTGTGCTCAGGCCTCGACGATCTCCCGCTCGGCGAGCCGGATCTCCTCCACACCTGATTCGTGGCGTCGCAGTCGGCGGCGAACGCGGAGTGCCGCTACGACCCTCCGTTCGCGAGGGCGAGGGCGAGGCCGGCCACAACTCGCAGGTCGCGGCCAGACAAACCCCATCAACGTCCTGCCTGACTGGGAAGAGTCACTTCGTCAGGAGATCAACATGGCTCGCCAGAAGGTGGGCAGACGTCCTCTTGGCGATGCTCCGCGACGGCACTGTCTACGAACCACGGCCCATCCGAGCATCTTTTCAGCAGACCTGGACCATGCTCAACAGGTGATCCGTCGGCCGGTAACTGATCTTCCAGTCGGCACAGACTGCTACTGCCCCATCCTGCTGACACCGCACACCCACCGTTACCCAACGGACCGATCCATCTTTCGGCCGAGGATGCAGCCGGCCCCAGGCCTACGCGGCCGCCATCCCGTACCGGTCGGTGTTGACGGTCACCGCGGTGACCTCGCACCAGGTCTCGGGCAGGCCGAAGACGACTCGCCCGCCGACGAGCCAACGTCCTCTGGGCAGTGATCCGTGATGGAGCGTTCCATGGAGGACCAACCCGATCAAGAACGTAGAGCCCTCTGAGATCTGCGCGCCGGCGGGTTGGGGCGGCGCCGGCCAAGCGGCTGCGGGCATTCGTGGAATCACGGCCCGCGGCGCCACCAGCGTCATTCAGTCGGATCCGAGGGGGGCCTGGAAGGTCTGCGCCTGGTTCCGGGCGGGGGGCATGACGGTACGGCGGGCCCGCCGTCGATAGTTCGCCTCGACGATCATCATGGCGACGGCGAGCCAGGACATCACGGCCCCGAAGACCGCCCACCGCGGAGAAGGGACCGCCAACCACCACAAGGACACGGTCACCGCGAGCACGGTGATGCCGATCCTGGCAGCTTTGGAGAGTCGGCGGGTCAACTCGGCGGTCGCCCAAGCGGCGGCGACAGGCGCCGCGATGATGAGAGCCGGCACTACGAGCAGTATCGGAATCCACAGAAGCATGTCATGCCCTCCCACGCCCGCCTGGGCAGCGTTGACTTCCAGGCGGGCACTCATGTCTTGCCGACGGCTGTGATGTCGGCCGCGAGGCTGAGTTCACGTTGATCCGCAACCTTCGGCGGTCATGCTGACACATCGCTTGAACGCGTTCAAGTTCTATCCTCGGTGGCGCCACGCGTGAGCGGCCCCGCCGTCCGAGAGTGCGCTACCCGCCCATCCCGGGTCGGGCGGCAGGCCCCGTTGCGCGGCGGGATGCGCGGCCCGCTATGTTGAACGCGTTCAATCCGCTGCGGTGTCGACCCACCCGGTCAGGACCGCGATGACAAGGGGGAAGCGATGTCGCGTCTTCCGTTTGCGACGACGGTTTTCGGCAGGCCCGGATGGGCCATGCCGCTGGCCTTGGCCTTGGTGGCAGGGTCCGGCCTGACCTCGTGCGCACTCTCCGAGGTCTATCTGGGCTGCGAGGGCAAACCGTTGACGAATGTGGCCGTGGCCGACGTGGTCGGGACCTACACCGGCCATCCGAGGGGTGAGCTGACCTTGTCGGAGAACGGGACTCTCTCGGTCGCCGACTGGATGGACGACCCCGACCACGACGCAGTCGGAAACATCACCACTTACCCCACGCTCCCGACAACCGGCAAGGGCACCTGGAAGCTGGAGAGGGACCCGTTCGACAAGGGCTGGATGGAGGTTGATGTGAAATTCGAACTGCAGGATGGGGGGAGCATGAGCATGTCGCTGCACATCACAGGTACCAAGCAGCAGCCCAAGCTGCACAACGTGTTGGGGGATCCTGACGAGTGCGACGAGATGCTCCTGACCAAGCACTCCTGAAGGAATGAGCTTGGCGCCACCGCGACTTCCTTGTCGGTCACGGAGCCGGCTGGGAGGGGCGTGTCCGCAGAGCGCGATGCGGTCACGCCTGTCCGGAGACTCTGATTTCCGCGCCCCAGCGTCTCCACCCGGGACTGTGGTGCGCAAGGCATGCGGACTGAGAAGCCGCTGTCTTTCCGGATGTGATTGCCGAGTTGCCGCTGGTCGGCAGCTCGACGATCGGCCGCGTTCTCGAACCGGTGCGCGAGGCAATCACACCCCTGTTCGGCCCGAACGGTCCATGATCGGTTGACGCGTGGCTCTTCCATCGCCGGTCGGTCCGTAATCGGCCCGGCCGGCGATGGAAGCCTTTCGGGGTGGGGTGGGCGAATCAGTCCCTGGCCGCGACGATCGTCTGCGCGGCCCCTGCCGCTTGGGCTGCTATGCCCGCGATGCTCGACGTAATGAACGGACCGCCCCCCGCGAGGTCACCCACCACGTGTAGGCGCGGGTCAGTCGGCATCAGCCCCCCGGCTGGGTGCAGCTCGGCCGAGCCATCGGCCAGCAGGGCCGTGACCAGGGGCCCGGCCGTGCCGGGGACCGCTCGCGGCGCAGGGTTCACGGCGTTGATGACGGTGTCAAAAGTGCGGTCGCCGTGGTCGCCGTGGTCGCCGTGGTCGCCGTGCACCCGGAACATCCCGTCCGCCGCCTCGATCTTGCGGAGGCCCGCGGTGACAGCGAGTTGCCCGGAGTCCAACAGCCGCATCATGGTGGCTGCGTTCACCGGGACCATCGGTGAGGCCACGCTCGTCGCCATGCGGAAGTGATGCCGCAGCCGTACGCGGTCGGGCTCGGGCAGCAGCCGCCACGCGTACGGGCCCACGCTGTGCACTGTCTCCTGGAGGACCCGGCGGCCGATCCTGGAGTCGTCGACAGCGGCCAGTTGCGCCCGCAAGCGCCGGACCGGCTCTTCGGACTCGGTCGCCAGCAGGTCGGCCACGAAGGCTTCGAAGTCCTCTCCCGCCTCAGCCAGTTCGGCGCCCAGCAGCCCGATGAGGTCATCAAGGGTGACGGCACCGTGCTGCCGATGCAGCGCCGCCACTCGCTCGACGGTCACGTGCTGCGGCCGGTGCTCGACCGGACGCTGCCAGACGTGGGGCAGCACACCGCTGCGGGACAGCAGCGTGATCGGCCCGGTGTGCCCGCGTGCGGCGAGCGACACGACGATGTCGACCGCGGTCAGGCCGCTGCCGATGACCGCGATGCTGCTGCCGGGCGGCACCCGGTCGAGTGTGCGTGCCAGCGGGTACGGATCGTCCACGAAACCGGAGGCGCCGCCGAGACCGTAGTGGTCTTGCGGCGTCCCCCCGCCCACGCACAGCGCCACGTGGTCGGCTTCGTACCCGCGTCCGTCCTCGGTGCGCAGCGACCAGTTGGCCCCGGACCGGGCTACCCCGGTGACGCGGACGGTGACGATGCGAACCCGCCAGCCGTCTTCGCGCAGGGTGGCCAGCGCCGTCTCGGCGGTGTGCGTCAGGTATTCGCCGTAGAGCGCGCGCGGAACCAGCGGCCGGCCCAGCCGTTCGTCGAGGTGGGCGGTTCCACGCGTGCCCAGCCAGGCCGCGTAGTGCCCGAAGTCCAGATGGCGGATCGACATGATGGCCGGTGGGGCGTTGACCAGCACCGTGTCCAGGTCCGGGCCGTACGGGCGGCCTCGCCAAAGATGCGGGGACGGCTCGAACACCGTGATGGCCCCAGGGCTGTCGGTGGTGGCCGCCAGCGTGTCCAGCAGGCCGACCGCGGCAGCACCCGCTCCGACGATTGCGATGTCCATGTTCTTCCCTTCACAATCCAGGCCGCCGCCGAAGAGCGCCCGCGGCCTCTTCGAGCCTCGCCGCCGCCCATGCCGAGCCCCATCCCCCACGAGCGGTGACCGGCCGGGAATGACCCCCTCAAACGGGGGGTTGGCGCAGAACAGGAGGGTGGGCAGGCTGGCCTGCATCCAGAAACCACGGGAGGATCTCCATGCCTGATGCGCGCCGCCACACCGAGGTGCTGTCAGGTCACGCCAAGGTGCTGTCGGATGCGGACCGGGCCACCGACACACTCGAACTCTTCAGCCGGACGTCCGCCAACCTGCGACGGGTCATGCCGTTCGACTCGGCCGTATGGGCGGCCACCGACCCGGAGACCGGTCTCATCACCGCGCCGATGCTGGTGGAGAACCTCGGCTCAGGCGAAGGCTGCGCCGAATACTGGGAAAGCGAACTCCTGGAGGAGAACGTCCTCCCGTTTCGGGACCTCGCCCGGGCCGCTGTCCCGGCGGCCGGTCTGCGCGCGGCCACCGGTGACCTGCCCGCGCGCAGCGCGCGCTTCCGCCGGCTGCTCGGGAGCCAGGGCGTGGACGACGAACTACGGGCCGTGCTGCGGGTCGGAGACCGGCCGTGGGCCGTGGTGAGCCTGTTCCGCATGCGCGGCGGCGCCCCGTTCGGCCCGGCCGAGACCACCCTGCTCGCCGGTCTGTCCGGCCCGTTGGCCTCTCGGGTACGCCGGTTCGCCCGCCCGTCCCCGTCCGGCGGTACCACCGACACACCCGCACCCGGACTGGTGCTCTTCGACCCCACCGGCGAGCCGACGTCGATCAACGAGGAGGCGCGAAAGCACCTCTCGCAGCTCCCTGAAGGCCCCTCCATCCCCTCGCAGTTGGGCCTGAGGCTGCCGATCTGGGTGGTCGCCACCGCGTTGCAGGCCCGCGCGATCGCCCGGGGCCGCGACCGGGCAGGCGGCGCGAGAGTGCGTATCCGAACCGTTGACGGCCGCTGGTTGACCTGCCACGCCTCCTGTCTCAGCGGTCCCGCCGGGCAACCCGGTCCCGTGGCACTCGTCATCGAACCGGCAGCCGCCGCCGACCGCGCGGTCCTCATCGCCGAGGCGTACGGCCTGACGCCGCGCGAGCTGGAGATCACCCAGCTCATCACGCGAGGGCTGCCCACCACCGAGATCGCCGCGACGCTGTTCATCTCCCCGCACACCGTGCGCGACCATCTCAAGGCCGTCTTCGGCAAGGCGGAGGTCTCCAGCCGAGGCGAACTCGTCGCGCGATTGTTCGCCGAGCATCACCGGCCCGTGTGAGTACCCCCACCCCTCAGGCATCGAAGCGGCCGCGGGAGGTATCGGTGTGACCGAGGTGCTGGGTGGGCATGTTGTCGGCCTTCACCCCGACAAAGCCGTGCCTGACCACAGAAATTGCGATCACGTTCGGTTGAGCCACGTCTTGGCGACATCGACGTGCTGCCCGAGACCCGCCCCGAGGTCGACTGGCCTGCGCTGCGGGCTGCGGGCATCGCGTTCACCGTCCGGGGTGAAGTGGGAGAGCGCAGCGGACCCGGACCGGGGCGGGAAGCGAAGCGGACCACCCAGCAGGAGAGCGAAGCGAGCCGGCCAAGGCCCGCGCAGCGGGACTCCCGCCGAGCGAAGCGAGGCGTTCCCCTGGGTGATGCGCGACGTGTGTACCAGTCTCTGATCCGTCCATGCCATGTGATGTACTCGGCCGATGGACATGACTTCCCGAGAGATCCGCATCCCCCTCCGCGAGGTCGTGTCGGTTCTGCAGGACCTGAATGAGTTCGTCGTTTCTCTCGACCGGCTCAGATCGCGCCAGGCATCGGGAACAGCCGACGACAGTACTGTCGGCAAGTTCATCGACGACTGGGACGTTCTTCGCAGGTTGGCCAACGCCCGGCACATCATCAGCGTTGCGCTCGACGTGGAGCTGAGCGGGGAGGAGAACCTGGAGATCGACTCCCTGTGTGAGCAGGGCCGGTTCTTCGGTGACCACAAGTAGGACCAACGGCAGCCACCCGGGCCAGTTCACCTTGTCGGCGTCCCCATGAAGGGACTCTGTCGCTGACCTTGGGATGGGTTGTGGTCAGGTTTTGAGGAGGATGCGGGTTCGGAGGAGGTCGAGTTGGGCTCGGCCGTATCTTCCGGCTCGCTTGATCAGCTTGACTCGTGTGACATGGCCTTCGACCTGTCTGCCTCCCGGTCGGGCAGCAGGTCGTTAGGGCGTCGTGTCTCGATGTCGACGAGAACCGCGCCGTAGTTGCGGCCCTTTGCGGGTCCGTACTCGCCGACGCCGACCACCCGCGGGGCGGGCCGCTCTCTCTGAGTCGGGAAGCGCCTCTACCAGCCGCAGGACTGTGCTCCGGCTGACCGACACCCCGAAGACGCAGGCCAGCCGTGAGCCGGCCCGGCCCGCCAAGGCGAGGCGGCGGTGTTACGGGTTGGTCGCCGGACCAGTCCCCACTCGAGTAGCGGTGCGTCGTGGAAGGGAACGTAGGCGACATCGGGGCGGACGTGGAAACGCATCGCGCGGCCGCCCTCCGGGTCGACACCCTTGGCGGCTCCTACGAGGGGGAGTGGAAGTCGTCTCATCCTTCCAGCATGGCGGCGGGATTGCGGGCCGGCTCCATGTGGACCTGGTCGGTCTGCAGCATTTCCAGACCGTTGCGGAGCTGCAGCTCGACGATCTCGACCTGGCAGTCGGGATACCGGCGGCGGAACGCGTCCTCCACCTTGTGCAGGAAGAGAGCCGCGTCGGATCCGAACAACGACCGGTGACGATCGATCATCGGGTCGACCGAAAGGCACCACTGTGCGCAGAAAAGGGCTTCCTGTGAGAGCCGCCACCATCCGCACGGCGACATGACCGGAAAACGTGTGGGGCCTGCCCCGTCACAGCACTAGCCTCTCGGGATGCGCCGCATGGACAACCGAGACGTCGACAACGCCGTGGCAGAGATGATGCGGGTGCTCAGCCTGCACGACACGGAGGACTGGGCAGTGCCGGCGGGTTCGCTGGAGTGGAGCTGTTGGACGACAGCCGTCCACGTCGCGCATGACCTGCTGGCCTACGCCGGGCAGGTGGCGACCCGCCCCACCGACAATTACCTGCCCTTCGACCTGACCGTCCGGACGAGCGCGTCGCCACGCGAGGTGCTCCAGGTGGTCACCGCCAGCGGCGGGTTGCTCAGCAGTGCACTGGCCCTGGCCGGTCCGGACACGCGGGCCTGGCACTGGGGGCCGACAGACCCGACGGGGTTCGCAGCGATGGGCGTCGCCGAGGTCCTCCTGCACACCCATGACATCACGCAGGGACTACGGGTGCAGTGGCTGCCTCCGGCGCCGATGTGCTCCGCGGTGATCCGCCGGCTCTTCCCCGACGCCCCGCCAGGTGACCCGGCCCAGGTCCTCCTGTGGTGCACAGGTCGGGGCGAGTTGGACGGCCAATCCCGGCGCACGTCGTGGACGTGGCAGGCCGCAGTGTCGGACTGATCGGGTCTTTTGGGCAAACGGAAGGAGGGGCAGCCCAACCACGGTGAACCTATTCGGTCACAGCACTGGTTGCTGCTGGATGACGACGAGTTCGCCGGCGACGCGCCGCTGGATGTCGGCCGCGCCCATGGACATGTAGTCCGTCCCGTACGCGGCGAGCTTGTCCTCCCACGCCTCTACGGACGGCCCGCCGGAGAGACGGGCGGCGAAGCCCTTGGCGAGCAGGTCGGAGGCGACTACGGGGGCTATGGCCGTACCGGCCACATCGGTCAGGACTCTCTTTGCAGCATCGGGTCCGGGTCCTCCAGGACGGCCAACGCCACGTCCGGCACCCGGGACAGCGCCGCGAGATAGAACCCGCGCGGGGCGCATTCGTCAACGTCCCGACTCGGGGCCTGACGGCAGGTAACCAGAACCTGCGGTTCACCATCAGCGGGGCCGACACCACCACCCACGTGGCACCGTTCAGGGTGCGCTGACACCGATCGGCCACACCGGCCCGGACTCGATCTCGGGTCCGGGCCTTCGACTGCACGGGCGTCGCGGCCGGGGCTTCGTCGACCGGCCGGGAAAGACGCTCCTCATCGGAGTCGTGACACCCATCGTCTTCTGGGGCATCGTCGTCGCCATCGGTTCCGGCAACGAGACCGACACCATCGAACCCACCGCCACCTACTGCAGCACCCCTACCCCTACCCCTACGCCGACCCCCACGCCAACGGCCGTGCCCAACCTGGTCGGCACGCAGATCGCCAACCTGCCCAACGGCCTGGAAAGCGGCCGTACCATCACCCGCCACAGCGCATCCGGCGGCGCCACCACCAAGCCATCGAAATCTACCTCGCCGACTCCGACAACATCTGCCCCCAGCGCCTCGGCGCCCCCCCGCCCCGAGCCGGACCCGCATCCGACGTCGAAGGAACCGACGTACGAGCCCTCCACCAGCGGCGGCACCAGCGGCGGCTCCGCCTCCGCCGCCAGCTCCGGCCGCAACGACAGCTACTGCGACGGGAACTACGACGGCAACTACGAGACCGACGGCGCCTATCACGACAAGTACGGGGGAAAGCGCCGGCGGTAGCATCTCCCGGCCATGAGGCCCCCGCCTCCGATAACTCTTGTGCCGGCGACGGCTGTTCAAGTGATGGACCTGTCTGGATTGATCGACATTCAAGGTCTACAGTTCGCGAGCTCCGCATTCTGAAAGATCAATTCCGTTCCCCGGAGGTCTCCTTCATGTCCACGCCGCCCAGCCCGGACCAGATACCGCCGCAGCCCGCGTACGGCTACCCTCAGCCCGAATGGCCTGCGCCCCCGGCGTGGCCGGCACCGGCCGGTCCCCCGCAGCCGCCCAAGAAGTGGCCCACATCGGCGAAGGTCGTCACGGGGGTCGCGGCGACCGCGCTGGTCATCGGTGGGACGGTGCTGGTGACCATGGCCGCGACCGGAGACTCCGCGAACACCGCGGCGGCCGCACCGTCGGCTTCGCCTTCGCCGTCCTGGAGCTTGAGCTCGCACACCCCGGCGCCCGCCGTCACCACCGCGTCCCCGAGGATGTACGCCACGTCCACCCCGACGCCCTCCGCGACGCCGGACATCGACCCGTCCCTGAAAGCCGACCTGGCCAAGATCATGGCACCCAGCATCGTCGAGAAGCAGTGGAACTCGATGCCCGCCGCCGACAAGAAGGCCTTCTGCGACGCCCACAACACCTACGGCCCCGACTTCGTGTTGGCCCTGTTCATGAACGGGATCAAGCCCGGCACCGAGGGCTACGAGTACAAGGACGTCCTCGGCGACGCCTTCAAGGCCACCCTCGCCAAGCACTGCTGACCCATCACCGCAAAGCCCCGCCCGCGCCCCCGGCAGCAGTTCGGGCCGGGCGGGGCTTCGTCGCGTCTCAACCCTGAGACGCACCCTTGGGTCTTTCAACAATCTGTGTAATCTCTGGGCGTCGGCGACACGTTTTGCTAGAAGGACATCCTGTGACCAACGTCTACGCGTACCCGCCGCCGCCCGCCGCCCGGCGGTGGTGGCACCATCCGGCCGTGATCATCACGCTGCTGGTCGTCTTCCCCCCGGGCGGTATCGCCCTCGCGTGGACAACTGGTTGGAGCAAGGGCAAGAAGATCGTCTCCACCGTCCTGGCCGGCCTGTGGTTCCTGCTGATCGTCGTTTCCGATCCGCCGAAGGAGCGCCCGGCCGAGGCCAAGCCCAAGACCCAGCCGACGGCACCGAAGATGGCCGTACCGGCACCGTCGGCCTCCCCGACCCCGAGCAGCAGCCCGAGTCCGACCGGGCCGCCGAGCTTCATCGGACAGAACCTCGTGGACGCGAGCGCCGCCGCCCTCAAGGCCGGGTACAACTCCATCTCTCACGACGCGTCCGAGGGCGACGCCGGGCAGTGGTCGGACAAGAACTGGAGGGTGTGCTTCCAGGCCCTCGCCGCCAAGCAGTCCGGCAAGCTCCCGACACTGGATTTCGGCGTCGTCCGCAATGAGGAACCATGTCCTGCCAAGGATGGCGATCCGATCCCCTGGCCGAAGATGCCGGGCGTCACGGGCATGACCTTCAAGAAGGCCACCGAGACGCTGACCCCCCTCGGCACCAAGAAAATCGAACCGACGAGCGCGTACACCGACGTGAAGTTGCCCGCCTCCGGCGTGGACGGCTGGACCGTCTGCTTCCAGGAGCCCGAGGCCGGACAGGAGGTGCACGCCGGCGCGACCGCCTACCTCTCCCTCACTGATCCTGGCACTTCATGCCCGAAAGAGAAGTTCACCGAGCTGCACCCGGACCCCGCGCCCGGGGACGATGACTCCAGCGGCTCTGAGAGCTCCGCCTCGGGCGGTGGCGGCCAAAGCGGCGTACGCTACGGCCAGTTCTGCTCACCCGTCGGCGCGCGAGCGACCACCAGCGACGGCAGGCCGGCGAAGTGCTTCATCGGCAAGGACGGCCGGGCCCGCTGGGGCTACGGAAGCTGACGCGCACGCGAGAGCCCCCGCTGCCGCAGCCAGGGTTCCAGTGGTCGTTGCAACACCCGAACTTCGGGGACGCAAATGGCCTTCGAGATCCGCAAGATCCGCTCGCCTCAGGGAGCCGGGAAGCTTGTCCGTGAGCGGGAGGAATACTTCCGGCTCATGGATCAAGGTGTGAGCAATCGGGAGGCGTGCCGGATCGTCGGCATCAACCGGCGTACTGGCAAGCGGTGGTGCAACGGCACTGCCGCAACGAGAAGCAGACCCGCTCAGCCCGCACACAGAGTGTGGGCCGAGCGGGTCGTTTCGTCGTCTCGGTACCTCACGCTTGAGGAGCGGATCCATTTCGCCGACCGGGTCCGGGAGAAGGCGCCGGTCCGCACGATCGCGGCCGAGCTGGAGCGGAGCCCGTCGACGGTCAGCCGCGAGATACGCCGGAACCGGCACCCAACGAACGGCCAGTACCGCACGCCGCCGAGGCCCGTGCCGAGTCCCGCCGGCCTCGCCCCAAGCCCGGCAAGATTGCTACGAACCCGCAGTTGCGCGACTTCGTGCAGGACCACCTCGACAGACGGCGGAGCCCGATCCGGAGATCCACGTGGTCCACGAGACGATCTACCAGGCCCCGCCGGGGACTGGGCCGTCTACACCGCCGACGTCAGCCGCCGCGACACATCGGTGAACCAGATGACCTGCCCACTTCATTTCTGACGCAGGCGACGGATCGGCTTCAAGACGAGACCCACGATCCCTGCGACGCAGACGCCTACCGCGCACACCGCCGCGGCGATCGTGGCCCCCTGGGCGTCGGCGAGTACGCCAAGCGCGTTGTTGCCCACCACCAGCGCCAGGCTCTGAACGAGCACCAGCAACGCCTGCATCCTGGCCAGGTGGGTGTCCGGGATATTGGTCAGCACCAGCGGACCGATGTGGCAGGCGAATATCCCGGAACCCGCACCGACGACGATTCCTCCGGCCACGGCCATGGCGGCTGTCTCGGCCACGGCCACCGCGGTGATTCCCGGCACCGACACGACCAGCCCCAGCGCCGCACCCCTACCGATCCGGCCCATGGTGCCCCGCCGCGAGACCACCAGCGCCACAGCGATCATCCCCAGGCTCTGACCACCGGCGACCAGACCGGCCACCCCCGCACCCCAGCCGTGCTCCCGCGCCAGGAGTGGGTTCAGCAGGGACACCACAGGCAGAAGGAAGCACGCGGCAGCGGCCGTGAGCAGCAAAGCGGGCCGCAGGACCGGATCCCTCACGGCGATCCGCACCCCGTCGACCGTCCCCGCCAGGAGACCCTCGCCGCGAGGGGACCGTTCGACGTCGAAGGAAGGCCGGACGCAGACGAGCACCACGACGACGATCGCAAAGGTGCCCGCATCGGCGACGGCCGCGCCGGTCAGCCCGACGGCCGCGACGAGTACGGCGCCCATCGGAGCCCCGAGCAACGAGGCGATCTGGCCGCCGGCCTGCTGCATGGCCAACGCCCGGGGGAGCTGCTCCTTCCCCACCAGGCGGCGCGGCATGGACCCGGCGGCCGGCAGATAGAACGCGTCGACCGTGCCGATGACCACGGCGACCATGAGGAGGAGCCAGGGCGATGCTCCCAGGCTGGGGCCCACCAGGGCCAGTACGAGCGTGGCCGTGAGCATCACGGCGTCCCCGGTGATCATTACTCGGCGAGCGCCGAATCGGTCACCGACGGCACCACCCAGCAACAGCAGCAAGGCGCGCGGAAGGGTAGTAGCGGTCAGGACCAGAGCGCCCATCCCGCCTCCGTGGGCACTGGCTGCCCAGCCGAGCGCGAAGTACAGGACAGCATCGCCGAGCAGCGAGGCACGGGTGCCGACGAGCCAGACGAGATACATGCGAGGAAGGGCCGGGCGCGCTAAGACAGGCCGGGCGGTGTCGAGGGATGCCATGGCCGCTGACGCTAAGGCCCTCAAGTAACTCGAGGGCAAGCGCCTCCGCGAGGTCAGGGCGCACGAGAACACGCACGCACCAAGCACAACTGACCCAGACCGCCCCATCCGAGTGAAGCGCATAGAAGGACCAAGATCAGAAGACGCGATATCACCGAGGCCGTCATCGGCACCCTCACCCGCCCGCAGCTCCGCGTTCTCGGCCGCCACGGCCTGAACGGCCGGCTGCGCGGTGGGCCGCTTCGGTCTGGTGGGCGACGTGTCAGCGGGGCCGGAATGCGCGAGGCGCGCATTCATGCGCGCCCCCTGCGCAATCCGGCGGGGAAGTTGAATCCCGCGGACGTGCACCCGGAGTTCGACCGTGCAGCGCGCCCCGGTTCCGGGTGGATGACCCGTGGTTGGAGTTGGTGGAGGACGCGGCGGGGGAGGACCGGTTGTCCTGGCTGGTCCACCGAGGCGGACGCCGACGCGCTGGCCGCCTTCGCCGCGGGGGAGTTCCGGGGGGGGGCGTGTGCCGACTGACGGCGCCGGGTACGGGGGCGTTGGCGGTGCTGGGGGAGGTGGGGTGATCACCGGTTCCGGTCGGGTTCGGGAGGTCTGCGGGGTGACGCTCGGGTGGCCGACCAGTCTGTGCCGCGCCGCGGAGGGGCGGGCGAGGTGATCCGTCACGGGCTCCCGTACGCCGGCCCGGGAGAGGCCTGCGAGCGGCGCAAGCGGCACGACTGCGGGGTCTGGGTCCCGGTGTTCTGGTGCGCCGAGCACGGGACGCGGCTGGGCCGGTGATGGAGTGGTACCCCGGCGGCGGTATCCGGTGTGGGGTGCTGCCCAGGGCCTCCGCCGCGCCGCGGAGGCCTGCGCCTGGCACCGCACCTCGCTGCGTTGTTCTCAGTCGTCGATGTCCTCCAGCTACCGCTGACGGTGCCCCCATCGCATGGACTCTCCCCCAGCCTTCGGCCGGGGGGACCCCAATCGTCCGCCTTGCGATGCACGGCACCAGACGCCGCGGGCTTGGCCCGCTCCGCCCGAGGCCTTCCGGCCGCCGCCACCGGATCCGGGAGGCCCTGCGCCGGGGGACCATTCGGCCGAGCTCGCCTGGCGAGGCGTCAGAGCACGCCGAAGGATGGGACCGCCGCGGGCCGATCCATGCACACGCCAAGGGCCAGGGCCCCCGATCCCGCGGCCCACCCTTCCTCACCGCTTCCTCCCTGGCCGGTGCTTGGCGTCTCACCGACCAGGTATGGAGGTCCAGTGCCGGACATCAGCGTCAAACCCACAGCGGCCAGGTGGTGGCTCAGGCTCGGTATCGCCTTGACGGGCCTGTCCGCCGTAGCCGTGATGGCGACCCCATCGGTCGCCGACGGGCCGAAGCCACCGCCGGACGGTGCGAGAGCGCAGTTCGCGTACGTCGGCAACCTCATCGGGGGCACCATCTCGGTGATCGACACCGCCACCAACACCGTCACCACCACCCTCAACACCGGAAGCACCGATGCCGTGGCGGCCACCCCGGACGGCGCCCGCCTCTACACCACCAGCCTCGTATCGGACCTCGTGCGGGTGATCGACACCGCCACCAACACCGTCCTCACCACCGTCCCCGTCGGAGACGCACCGGAAGGTGTGGCCATCACCCCCGACGGCGACCGCGCCTACGTCACCAACTCCCGCGACAACAACGTGTCGGTGATCGACACCGCCACCAACACCGTCACCACCACCATCGGTGTCGGCGGTCTCCCGATCGGTGTGGCGATCACCCCCGACGGCACCCGCGCCTACGTCGCCAACGTCGGCGGGGGCGTGTCGGTGATCGACATCGCCACCAACACCGTCACCACCACCATCCCCATCAGCGCCGCTGACGCACCGTTCGGTGTGGCGATCAAACCCGACGGCACCCGCGCCTACGTCGCCAACGTCGGCTCGGACAGCGTGTCCGTGGTCGACACCGCCACCAACACCGTCCTCACCACCGTCGGCGTCGGCGATCGGCCGCAGAACGTGGCATTCACTCCCAACGGCGCCCGCGCCTACGTCACCAACCAGAACTCGGACAATGTGTCGGTGATCGACACCACCACCAACACCGTCCTCACCACCATCGCCGCCGGCGACGGGCCGTTCGGCGTGGCGATCACCCCGAACGGCGCCCGCGCCTATGTCACCAATGAGAACTCGGACAATGTGTCGGTGGTCGACACCGCCACCAACACCGTCCTCACCACCGTCGGCGTCGGCAACGGTCCCAGGGGCGTGGCCATCGTCAGTCCCCCGTCCTCCGGCCCCAAGGGCAAGGTCGTTTCCAAGAAGCCTGTGAACGTGTACGAAGAGCCGACCAGGAAGTCCGAGGTGACCGGCAGCCTCAGCCCCAAGCAAGTCGTCACGATCGAGTGCAAGGCCAACGAGAAGGACGACGACCGCGCCCTGGGCGGTGGCGATGACGGCATCTGGTACCGGCTCGCGGAGGAGCCGCGCGGCTGGGTCGAGTCGAAGTACGTGAAGGTCCTCGACCACGTCCGGGTCCCCTCATGCCCGGACCAGACCGCCTGACCGCCTGCACTGTCCCGCCGCCCCCCCCCGTGCGGCGGGACCAGTCCGTTCGCCCCTCAGGCCACTCCTGACGCCGAGCCCCGCTCGCGGACGGCGAGTCACGGCGGGTCGCCGCGTACAGATCGACCCTGGACTTCGGCAGCACCCTGACCCCTCGTCGTGCAGAGCACAACCATGGTCCCGAAGGAAGCATCCAGGTGCTGTCAACACTCCAACACTCAGCGGCACCTCTCTCCCCTGGAAGAAGGCGCCCTCGGGGCTGAGCAACACGCGCTCTCGCAACGCAACTTGCCGACAGGGCCACGCGTAGCCGGCCAAGCGCACAGATACGGACAAGGAGACATGCTGCATGCTCGGAGACAAGTACGCCGGTAGCCGGTTCTCCGTCGAACTCGGGAAGCTCCAAGTGGAGACGCTGCAGAGCGTCAGCGGCCTGGCCACGGGTTTCGACGTGGTCGAGACCAAGCAGATCGGCAAGAACGGTCAGACGATCATCAGGAAGCAGGCCGAAGGCGAGCAGAACGGGGACATCAACATCGTCCGTGGGCTGGACAAGAGTCGGGCCTTCACCGAATGGGTGGAGAAGACCTTGGTCCAGCGGAAGCCTGACGAGGAGCAGCCGAACCTGACTGTTACCCAGCACGACCAGCAGGGGCGGACAGCGCACCGTGTCACGCTCATCGGCGCCTGTGCAACACGCTGGGACGGCGCGGGCCTGGATGCGTCGAGTGGCGAGCAGCCAAAGGAGACCGTCACGATCGCCTACTCGGACCTCATCGTCGAATAGGGCGGTGGCGGTACCGTGCGGCCCGGGCCCGTATGCCCGGCTCCGCGTGCCACGGTTCGGCCGTACCCGCCGGTGGATCCGCCCTCGGCCACGGAAAACTCCAGCCGCGAACAAGACGGGAACGAACCAACGCATCCTTGCGCGCGGGTGAGCCTGCGGGCGCGGTACGCGGCCGTGGGCGCGGCGCAGGTCACCCGACCGGTGCCGTACGGGCGTCGGCACACCGCCCGGCGCCCGGTGAGGGAAACGCGGCCTGCTGCGAGGGGAGGACCTCGTCGCGGACCGTGGGGCAGGTGGAGCAGTGCGGCTGCGCGTGGCGGGTGGGGGTGGTGGGATCGGCGGGTGAAGGATCCCTTTGGCTGTGACGCACCGGCTTTTCTGGCGTGTTCGGGAACGGCGGACCGGGCGGCGGCGCGCCGCGCTGTTGCCGCGCGCGCCGCCAACGCACAGGATCTGGCGTTGCTGCTGGACATACTCGGGCTGTTGCTGCCCGAGGCCGGCTCAGGGGCGGTACGCCCGCCGGGGTGGAAGGATGACCCGCATGGGTGATTAGGCCGCGAGCGAAGTGAGGTTTCGGTGGGCAGCCCGATGGGCCTTTCGGAGGGCTGGCGTGATGCCCTCCACCACCCGCGGGAAACACGGGAGTTTCCCCGACAGGTGTCATTGGGCCACAGCCCTTTGGACCGGCTGAACACTTCAAGCGTGTTGCTTCTCGGATTCCGTACGGGTCTCTTCCGGGCCGCCGGGGGATCTCCCTAGCTAGTGGTGTGACCGGTAACGATCGCTGGGTGGGGGCGCCGGGCCATGGTCGAGAGTGGCCGACTGCCCCAGCCCCTGACACGAGCGGCGTACGACGACAGGTGGTCGGTTGCCCGGGGCGGTCTACTGGGCAGGGCACCAAAACCCGGGCGATCCCGGAAGACGCGGCGTCGGGTGAGGCAAGGAGCAATGCATGATTCTCCAAGTTGTCAGAGCATCGATCAAGCCGGAACAGCGTGAGCACTGGCTCGAGGTGGTTCGCGGCAACGCGGCTCGGACACGTGCCGAGGAGGGTTGTGAGGGCTATCAGGTCGCCGAAGATGTCGAAGCGCCGAATACCTTCGTGATCATCGAACAGTGGGCCAACCTCGACGCCGTATACAGGCACTTCCGAAATGAATTCGAGGCGCTCATGGCCGCTTTGGGCGATGTCTTCGCAGCACCGCCTGAGGCCTGGATCCACGACCTGGCTTCGACGCTGACTCTCGATGAAGTCCTTGAGAGAGCTGGACTGGCCCGGTAGTCGAGCAAACCAGTGGGCAGCACGCGCCCGTCCGGGGTCAGACCTGCTTCGTGTCTGCCCAGCTCATGGGGTGCGGCGATGTGAGGGACGTGAGGTCAGGGCCGTCAACGCCGGGCGTCAATCGAGGGGCATGTCGAACCGGTACCTCGCCGGACACAGAGGGTGGACCAAGCTCAGAAGACGGGACACCAGCGAGGCCGTCATCGGCGCCGTCACCGGCACCCTGGCCCGCCCGCAGCTTCTTGTCCTCGCCCGCCACGACCAGAACGGTCGGCTGCGCGCGGTGGGCCGCACGGTCCCGCTGCGCCCGGATGCAGCCCGCCAGGTCGCCGAGCACCTGGCGGCCGGCGACTGTGGCCACCCGTGGACCGGGGTGCGGTTCTCGGCGTCGCGGGGTCGCGTGACGCCGCGGCCACCGGCTGAGGGAAGTGTGCGGGTGTGGTGGGACATTCTGATCAGGGTCGGCGCCGGCTTGCTGTTCGCGTGGCTGGCGCTGCTGGTCGCCCTGCTGCTCATCCGCCCCAAGGGCGCCCTGCTGGGCGAGGCGATCCGGCTGCTTCCCGACTTGCTGCGGCTGCTCAAGCGGCTTGCCGGCGACAAGACGATGCCGCGCGGGGTCCGGGTACGGCTCTGGCTGCTGATGGTCTACCTGGCCAGCCCGATCGACCTGATCCCCGATTTCCTACCCATCATCGGTTACGCGGACGACGCGATCGTCGTCGCCTTCGTCCTGCGCAGCGTCGTTGGGCGAGCCGGAATCGAAGCGGTTCGCGCACACTGGCCAGGCACGGAGGACGGCGTCGACGCCCTGCCCGCCTGGCCGGACTCACCCGCGCAGACCGCCCGCCGCAGTAGCGCCAACCTCGCCGCCAGTCATCCACCGGTGGCGGCCCGCGCCGTCCGATGAGCTGCGCGCCTGCGGGAGCCCCGCCCGTACGGCTCCCCCCGCGAGGCCATGGCCGTGACGTCGCAGCAGGAGATCGGGAGTCTCGCTGCCGTCGGCCTGACCGACCTGGCGGATCGCCGAAAAGCGGCCTCGGCGGCGATACGGGCCCTGGCCCGGCGGGCGTCGTGGTGGGGCGTGGGGTCCAGGCGTTCCCCCGTCTGCGCC
>NZ_JBHWJY010000022.1:0-109024 GCF_042731135.1 Streptomyces sp. NPDC059874 | reverse complement strand
TTAACGGCGTTAACGCCGTTAACGGCCCCCAGTGGCCCCCCCCCCCCCGGCCCCCCCCCGCCCCGCCCCCCCCCCCCCCCCCCCGCCCCTCGGTCGTTCCGCTCAGGCCCCCGACTTGCCGGCGGCGGCCTCCTTGGCCTCCCACTCCGCGATCACATCGATCGGCGGCGGCGCCTTCGCCAGGAACACCCACGTGAAGTACACCGCGAGCACCATCGGCGGCAGCTTCAGCGCGATCAGCACCCAGCCGAGCTGCGTCGCGTCCCCCCACCAGTACAGCGGGAAGAGGATCGCGTACTTGGCGAGGAAGATCAGCCCCCACGCGAGGCTGGCCTTGACGTACGCCTTCTTGCGCCCCGGGTTGCGCGTGCGCCAGGACAGGTTCTCCTTGAACACCGGCCCGAGGATCACGCCCAGCAGCGGGAAGCCCACCAGCGCCGAGACCGTGAAGGCCACGCCCAGGCCGACCCCGTAGATCATGCCCGGCAGGTAGAAGCCCTTCGCGCTGCCCGTGAACAGGGCGAAGGCCACGCCCACGCCCACGCCGAAGACCCCGCTGAAGGCGTGCTTCACCGTGTCCTTGCGCAGCAGCCGCACGATCACCAGCAGTACGGCGAACGCGCCCGCGGCGATGGCGGAGAGCTTCACGTCCTTGTTGATCGTGTAGATCATGACGAAGAGCAGCCCGGGAAGCATCGTCTCCACGGTGCCCCGGATGCCCCCGAAGGCGTCGAACAGCGCCGCCTGCGTCACCGCTTTCTGGTCCTCGGACGGCCCGGAAGGAGCCGCGGCGGGTTCGGGGGTGTTCGGTTTGTCGAGTGACGTCACCGGTCAGTGCTCCTGTCCGAGCGGTCGGAGTTCGTACTTCGGGTTGAAGAGCACCCGACGGCCGTGGCTCATGGAGATGCGCCCGGAGGCGATCAGACGGCGGCCGGGCTCGATTCCCACGATCGAGCGACGCCCGAGCCAGACCACGTCCAGCGCGGCCGAGCCGTCGAACAGCTCGGCCTCCAGGGCGGGAACGCCCGCGCGCGGCCGCAGGGTGACGGTACGCAGGGTTCCGGTCACCTTGACTATCTGGCGGTCGTGGCAGTCGCAGATCCGCGTACACCCCGCGGCTTCTGCGTCCTCTTGCAGCTCCGCCGAATGCAGCTCCTCCTGCGAGGTGGACAGCCGCTCTATCATCCGGCGGAACCGGCCCGCCGGCCTGGCCGACCTGGCCGGCTTCGCGGACTTCTCGGGACGCGGTTCAGCACTCATAACAGGAAGCCTACCGGCGCGCCCACCACCAATCGAAGCTACCGCTCGAAGCGGTATCCCATCCCCGGTTCGGTGATGAAGTGCCGGGGGTGCGAGGGGTCGGCCTCCAGTTTGCGGCGCAGTTGCGCCATGTAGACCCGCAGGTAGTTCGTCTCGGTGCCGTACGAGGGCCCCCACACCTCCTGCAGGAGCTGCTTCTGGCTGACCAGCTTGCCGCCGTTGCGCACGAGGACCTCCAGCAGGTGCCACTCGGTGGGCGTCAGCCGTACGTCGCGTCCCTCCCGTACGGCCTTCTTGGCGGCCAGGTCCACCGTGAAGCCGGCGGTCTCCACGACCACCTCGCCGTCGCCGGAGCCGGCGGACGGCTCGGCCCGGCGGACGGCCGCGCGCAGCCGGGCCAGCAGCTCGTCCATGCCGAAGGGCTTGGTGACGTAGTCGTCGGCGCCCGCGTCGAGGGCCTCGACCTTCTCGTCGGAGGTGTGGCGGGCGGAGAGGACCAGGATCGGCACCCGGGTCCAGCCGCGCAGGCCCTTGATGACCTCGATCCCGTCCATGTCGGGCAGGCCCAGGTCGAGCACCACCACGTCGGGGTGTCGGGCGGCCGCCAGCCCCAGTGCGCTCGCCCCGTCGGCGGCGGCGTCGACCTCGTACTTGCGCGCCTTGAGGTTGATCACGAGGGCTCGGACGATCTGCGGCTCGTCTTCGACTACGAGCACCCGGGTCATTGAGGTCCTGCCTTCTGTCGTTCGAGATCGAGTTCTTCCGCGGTCGTGTCCGCACCGGGTCCGGTGCTGCGGGCTTCGCCGTCCACCGTGACGTGTGACGGCGGACGCCCCCGGGTCGCGGCGCGCAGGGTGAGCACCATGGTCAGGCCGCCGCCGGGGGTGTCCTCGGCCGACAGGGTGCCGTCCATGGCCTCGGCGAAGCCGCGCGCCACGGCGAGCCCGAGGCCCACTCCGGCTCCGCGCGGGGCGTCCCCGTGCCGCTGGAAGGGGGCGAAGATCCGGTCCTTGGCCTCGTCGGGCACGCCCGGTCCGCGGTCCACGACCCGCACCTCGACCCGGTCGCCGAGGAAGCTGGCCGCCACCAGTATCGGCTCCCCCGGCGGGCTGTACTTGACGGCGTTCTCCACCACGTTGGCCACGGTCCGCTCCAGCAGCCCCGGATCCACCGCGACCATCGGCAGCGTCTCGGGCACGTCCAGCTGCACGCTGCCCTTCGGTACGCCGCCGAGCGCCATCGGGACCACCTCGTCGAGGTCGATCTCCCTGATCAGCGGCGTGACGGTGCCGGTCTGCAGCCGGGACATGTCCAGCAGGTTGCCCACCAGGTGGTCGAGCCGGTCGGCGCCGTCCTCGATGCCGGCGAGGAGCTCGGCCCGGTCCTCCTCGGACCAGTCCACGTCGTCGGAGCGCAGGGAGCTCACGGAGGCCTTGATGGAGGCCAGCGGCGTACGGAGGTCATGGCTGACGGCGGCCAGCAGCGCGGTGCGGATCCGGTTGCCCTCGGCCAGCCGGCGGGCCTCCTCGGCCTCCCCGACGAGGCGCTGCCGGTCCAGGACCACGGCGGCCTGCGCGGCGAAGGCGCCGAGCACCCGGCGGTCCTCGGCGGGCAGTACCCGGCCGGACAGGGCGAGCGCCATGTGGTCCCCGATGGGCATGTCCACATCGGCGTCCTCGGGCCGGTCCACGGGGCGAGGGCCCACGCTGCCGGCCCGCGTCCACGGCTCCACGTCGCCCGCGCGCTCCAGCAGGGCCACGGACTCCATCGCGAAGGTCTCGCGGACCCGCTCCAGCAGGGCGGGCAGCGCGGTCTCCCCCCGCAGCACGCTGCCGGCCAGGAACGAGAGGATCTCGGACTCGGCGCGCAGCCGCGCGGCCTGGTGGGTGCGCCGGGCGGCCAGGTCCACCACCGAGGCCACCGAGACGGCGACCCCGAAGAAGACGGAGATCGCCACGATGTTCTTCGGGTCGGAGACGGTGAACCGGTGCAGGGGCGGGGCGAAGTAGTAGTTCAGCAGCAGTGAGCCGAGGGCGGCCGAGGCGAGGGCCGGCCAGAGCCCGCCGAGCAGCGCCGCGGCCACGGTCAGCGCCAGGAAGAGCAGCATGTCGTTGGCGAGCCCAGGGTCCGCCTCGACGTGGGTGAGCAGCAGGCACAGCAGTACCGGGAGGACCACTCCGACGGCCCAGCCGGCGAGGATCCGGGTCCTTCCGAGGCGGGCCGCCGAGCGGACCACGGGCAGCCCGCGCCCCTTGGCCACCTCCTCGTGCGTGACGATGTGCACGTCGAGGTCGGGCCCCGAGTCCCGGGCCACGGTGGCGCCCACGCCGGGGCCGAAGACGTACTGCCAGGCCTTGCGGCGGCTGGAGCCGAGCACGATCTGGGTGGCGTTGACCCCGCGGGCGAATTCGAGCAGCGCGTCCGGGACGTCGTCGCCGATCACATGGTGAAACGTTCCGCCCAGGTCTTCGACCAGGGTGCGCTGGATCGCGAGCTCCTTGGGCGAGGCCGCGGTCAGGCCGTCGCTGCGGGCGATGTACACGGCGAGGATCTCGCTGCCGGAGCCCTTGGCCGCCATCCGGGAGGCGCGCCGGATGAGCGTGCGCCCCTCCGGCCCGCCGGTGAGCCCCACGACGATCCGTTCGCGCGCCTGCCAGGTGGAGCGGATGTCGTGCTCGCCCCGGTACTGCTGGAGGTACTCGTCCGCTCGGTCGGCCACCCACAGCAGCGCGAGCTCGCGCAGGGCGGTGAGGTTGCCGGGGCGGAAGTAGTTGGACAGGGCCGCGTCGACCTTGTCGGGCTTGTATATGTTCCCGTGCGCCATCCGCCGCCGCAGCGCCTGCGGGGACATGTCGACCAGCTCGATCTGGTCGGCCCGCCGGACCACCTCGTCCGGCACGGTCTCCCGCTGCCGGACCCCGGTGATCGACTCGACCACGTCCCCGAGGGACTCCAGGTGCTGGATGTTGACGGTGGTCACGACGTCGATGCCGGCGCGCAGCAGTTCCTCCACGTCCTGCCAGCGCTTGGCGTTGCGCGAGCCGGGCACGTTGGTGTGCGCGAGCTCGTCCACGAGCGCGACGGCGGGCCTGCGGGCCAGAGCCGCGTCCACGTCCATCTCGGTGAAGGCGGCGCCGCGGTAGGTCAGCTCCTTGCGCTCCACCTGCTCCAGCCCGTGGAGCATGACCTCGGTGCGCGGCCGCCCGTGGTGCTCGACGAAGCCGACGACGCAGTCGGCGCCCCGCTCCACCCTGCGGTGGCCCTCGGAGAGCATCGCGTAGGTCTTGCCCACACCGGGTGCCGCGCCGAGATAGATCCTTAGCTTGCCGCGTCCCATGGGCCCATTCTCAAGGACGTTTGCCCCGTTCACGCACCTTTGGGGCCCCGTGCGCGCATCCCTGACGGATCCCTGACGCCGGCAGCGCGAAGCACCGTGGGCCGTACCCCCAAGGAGTACGGCCCACGGCCTGAAACACTCGTCGCCCTCGCTCGGCGCGGGTCAGCGGACCTCGGTGATCTCCGGGCCGCGCTCCAGCTGACCCATGCCACCGCCGAAGCGGGAGCCTTCCTGCTCCTCCGTCTGCACGCCGTCCGGCACCATCTGGGCGTCGTTCGGCAGCTTCAGGACGATCGGGTCGCGCGGGGCCATCGGGCCGTCGCCGCGGACGACGACGGTGTCCCGGAAGATCTGCTCCAGCACGCCGGCCGACTCGGGGCGCACCGCGCCCTGGCCGGAGATGACACCGCGCAGGAACCAGCGCGGGCCGTCGACGCCGACGAAGCGGACCAGCTGGGCGCCGGTCTGCCCGTCCGGGAGCGGTACGGGAACCTGCGCGCGCAGCTCCCAGCCCAGCGGACCCTCGACCTCGTCGATGATGCCGCCCTGCTGGGTGATGCCCGAGGCGATCTCCTCGCGGACCTCGCCCCAGATGCCTTCCTTCTTGGGCGCGGCGAAGGCCTGCAGCTGTACGGCGCTGTCGCGCAGCACCACGGTCGCGGCCACGATCGCGTCACCGGCGACCTCGACGCGCAGCTCCATGCCCTCGACACCGGGTACGAAGATGCCGCCCAGGTCGACCCGGCCGTCGGCCGGGTTGCCGAGCACCTCGGAGAGGTCCCACGGGCCGTCCGGCCGGGGGGCCGGGGGCAGGTTCACGCGGCGCGGCTGGGCCGCACCGTCCTGCTCATCGGCGTCGGCCTCAGCGCCGTCCACGCTGTCGACGACCTGCTCGGCCGCGCCGCCGTCCTTGACGGAGTCGTTCTTCTTGCGACGTCCGAACACGTCACTGTCCTTCCCGGTCGGTTACGACCGAAGCGTAGCCATTCCCACCCTGCTGACCAGCGCCGGATCCGGCCACGGCCGCATGACCGCCGGTGGAGCCGAAACCCCCCTCGGCCCGGGCCGAGCCGGGAAGTTCCGCCACCTCGTGGAAGCGCACCTTCTCGACCCTCTGGACAACCAGCTGGGCAATGCGGTCGAAACGCTCGAACCGGACGCTCTCGCGAGGGTCGAGATTGACCACGATCACCTTGATCTCCCCACGGTACCCGGCATCCACCGTCCCGGGGGCATTCACGAGCGCGAGCCCGCAGCGGGCCGCCAGGCCCGAGCGCGGGTGCACGAAGGCCGCGTACCCGTCGGGCAGCGCGATGGCCACGCCGGTGGGCAGCACGGCCCGCTCACCAGGGGCGAGTTCGGCGGCCAGGGTGGTCACCAGGTCGCAGCCGGCGTCGCCGGGGTGACCGTAGCCGGGGATGGGCACCTCGGGGTCGACGCGGCGGATCAGCACGTCGACGTCATGACGCCGGGCGTTGTCGTTCAGGGACATCAGGGGTTCACCTCGAAGGCGCGTGCGCGCCTGACCTGGTCCGGGTCGGCCATCGCCGCCTGGATCTCCTCGGGTCGACCGTTGTCGATGAAGTGGTCGACCTTCACCTCGATGAACAGCGCGTCGGCGCGCACGGCGATCGGGCCCTCGGGCCCGCCTATGCGGCCGACCGCACTGCAGTAGATCTTCCGCCCGGCCACGGCGGTGACCTCGGCCTCCAGGTACAGCACGGTGTCCACGGGCACCGGCCGTACGAAGTCGGTCTCCAGCCGGCCCGTCACCGCGATGACGCGCAGCAGCCAGTTCAGGGAGCCCAGCGTCTCGTCGAGCGCGGTGGCCAGCACCCCGCCGTGGGCGAGGCCGGGGGCGCCCTGGTGCGCGGGCTTGACTGTGAACTCGGCGCTGACGCGCACGCCCTCGCCCGCCCGGGCCTCCAGGTGGAGTCCGTGGGGCTGGCCCCCGCCGCAGCCGAAACAGTGCTCGTAGTGCGCACCGAGGAGCTCGCCGGGTGCCGGGGCATCGGGGTGCCGGACCGGCGCGGTGGCATCGGCCGGGGGCGTCAACGTCGTGTTTCGTCCACTCACAGCCGCAGACCTTACCCGCGCGGCTACCCACCGGTCGCCTCGTGGCAGGCTTGACGGCATGCAGCTCTCCCCCGCGCACCACGACGAACGCCTGACCGCCCCCCGCTCCTGGTGGTTCATCGCCGTACTCATCGGGCTCGCTTGCGCGTTGATGCTGCTGCCGCTGGGCACGCTGCCGCTCCTGGCCGGCCTGGTGGGCGGCACCGCGCTGGCGGGATTGCTGGTGAGCTCGTACGGGTCCGCGCGCGTGCGCGTGGTCAACGGCGCGCTGGCTGCCGGGGAGGCCCGGATCCCGGTGACGGCCCTCGGTGAGCCGGAGATCCTGGACGCCGAGGAGTCGCGCGCCTGGCGCACGTACAAGGCCGACACCCGCGCCTTCATGCTGATGCGCAGCTACGTGCCGACCGCGGTCCGCGTGGAGATCACGGACCCGGCGGACCCGACCCCGTACGTCTACGTCTCCACCCGCGAGCCGGAAGCCCTGCGGGCGGCCATCCTCGCGGCCAAGGCCGGCCCCGCCGGCTCTTGAGCCGAACCCTCAGCCCCGCCGGCGATCTTTCAGCCCCGCCGGCGTTTGAGGCGCGGGGTCCGGGGCGGAGCCCCGGCAGCGGCGCTCAGCCCTTGGCCTCCGGGTCGACACCCTCAAGGGCCGCCCTGACGGCCTCGGGAAGGGGCTGGGAGGGCTGCTCAAGGGGCGAAAGCGGCGGCAAGGCCGCCCACGGCACGGCGCGGCTCCGGAGGTCGCCACGGACCTTCTCGGCGAGTTTCCGTGTGTCGCGGCGGTTCATGACCGCACCCACCGCCGCGCCGACCATGAACGGCATGAGGTTCGGCAGGTTGCGGAACATTCGCTTCATGATCTGCTGGCGCAGTTCGCGCTTCATCTGACCGCCGAGCGCAGCGTTCAGCGTCGTCGGCTTGGTCAGGTCCACCCCGCGCTCCTCCGTCCAGGAGGTCAGGTAGGCGAAGCTGCGGTCCTTGAGCGTGCCGGGCGGCCGCAGGCCGTAGACCTCGTGGAGCTCGGCGATGAGCTTCAGCTCGACCGCCGCGACCGCGGTGATCTCGGCGGCCAGTTCCATCGGCATGGCGGGCGGGACGGGCAACATGGCCGCCGCTCCGATGCCCGCGCCGACGGTGGAGGTGGCGTTGGTGGCGCCCGATATCAGCTTGTCGGCAAGCTGATCGGGGCCGAGGCCCGGGAATTGCGCGCGCAGGGTCGCGAGGTCCCGAACCGGAACGCGCGGTGCGTTCTCGATGATCCTGTCGGTGATGTGCAGGGCGACGTCCCTGAGACTTTCGCCGCCCTTGCGCACACCGTTCTTGACGGCTTGCAGCCGACGAGCCCCGGACCGCTGCCGGGACGCCTCGTCGGCCTCTGTGGCCGACGGCACCGCTCTTGCGGTGCCGGAGGGCACGGCGGGGCCGCCGGGGGCTCCAGGACCCGTTTCCGGGTCCGTGGTGGCCACCTGCGCCTCCGCCGATTCACCACGTTTCCACAAGCGGCGCTTGCGGAACGGTGTCGAGCCAGCCACGGCCGACGCCTGTCAGTCGCAGTCGCGGCAGATCGGCTGACCGTTCTTCTCACGTGCCAGCTGGCTGCGGTGGTGCACCAGGAAGCAGCTCATGCAGGTGAACTCGTCGGCCTGCTTGGGCAGGACCCGGACGGCCAGCTCCTCATTGGAGAGGTCCGCACCGGGAAGCTCCAGGCTCTCGGCCGAGTCGAACTCGTCCATGTCGACGGACGAGGACGACTTCTCGTTACGCCGTGCCTTCAGCTCTTCAATGCTGTCGTTGTCGACGTCGTCGTCGGTCTTGCGTGGGGTGTCGTAGTCCGTTGCCATTGTTCGCTCTCCCCCTCTGGGTGTTAGCGGTGTCTCAGCGCACGTAACGCGCGAGAGGCCGGACTTGTGCCCGACCTGAGGCGGAGATTTTGCCTCACATCAAGGTCTGTTACTCAATCGACACCCAGCCGCACGCCTGAAGAGCCGATTGGCTGGGATGACGACCGGGACCGTACACGGTCCGGGGGCCGTCTTGCACAAACGCCACCCCGTGTATTTCCCGCCATTAGGGGGGCCGGAAACCCGGACGTCCCGGGCTTTCCGGCCGCCCTGGGGTCACTGAACGCACATGGTCGGACACTCGGCACTGTGATCGATCACACAGAAGCAAGCGACTGCACACGGCAAGCATTCAGCCAACAGCGAACACGGGGCGTGGGTCTCACAAAGGAAGAGTGACACGCATCACCAGGCCACCGCCCTCCCGGGGCATCGCCTGGATCCTCCCGCCGTGTGCGCGCGCCACGGAGCGCGCGATGGAGAGGCCGAGCCCCACACCCTTGTCGCTGCCCGTTCGCTCCGTACGCAGCCGTCTGAAGGGCTCGAAGAGGTTGTCCACCTCGTACGCGGGAACCACTGGACCCGTGTTCGACACCAGGAGCACCGCCTGGCCGTGCTGGGCCTCGGTCGTGACCTCCACCCAGCCGCCTTCCGGCACGTTGTACCGGACGGCGTTCTGCACCAGGTTGAGGGCGATCCGCTCCAGCAGCACGCCGTTGCCCTGTACGACGGCCAGCGCGCGCTCGCCGCGGATCTCCACGCCCTTCGCCTCGGCCTCGCCGCGCACCTGGTCGACGGCGCGCGAGGCGACCTCCGCGAGGTCCACGGGCTTGCGCTCGACGATCTGGTTCTCGCTGCGGGCCAGCAGCAGCAGGCCTTCGACCAGCTGCTCGCTGCGCTCGTTGGTGGCGAGCAGCGTCTTCCCCAGCTGCTGGAGTTCGACCGGGGCCCCGGGATCGGAGAGGTGGACCTCCAGCAGGGTCCTGTTGATCGCGAGCGGCGTCCGCAGCTCGTGCGAGGCGTTCGCCACGAACCTCTGCTGGGCCGTGAAGGCCCGCTCCAGCCGGTCGAGCATTTCGTCGAAGGTGTCGGCGAGCTCCTTGAGCTCGTCGTCCGGGCCGTCCAGCTCGATGCGGCGGGTCAGGTCGGAGCCGACCACCCGGCGGGCGGTGCGGGTGATCCTGCCCAGCGGCGAGAGCACCCGGCCGGCCATCGCGTAGCCGAAGGCGAAGGCGATGATGCTCAGGCCCAGCAGGGCCATCAGCGACCGGCTCAGCAGATCGTCCAGGGAGTGCCGACGCTGTTCGGCCATGCACTGGCTGATCGCCGCGTTGAACTGGGAGGGCGACTGGTTGATGGTGGCGACGCCGGGGCAGGTGGTGCTGGTGACCTGGGCGTTCCCGCTGACGATCTCGTACGGCATGGCGTTGCCCTCCCGCAGGGCCTGCGCCGCCAGGAGGTAGATGATCGACAGCAGCAGGATGCCGGCGATCAGGAACATCCCGCCGTACAGCAGCGTGAGCCGTATCCGGATGGTCGGTCTCAGCCACGGGAAGGGACCCTCGGGCTGACCGGGGTCCCAGGTGGGTTTCGGGGGCGCCGGTGGTGGCGCCGGAGTCGTTGCCACCCGCGTCAGATCCGGTACCCGGAGCCAGGCACGGTCACGATGACCGGGGGCTCCCCCAACTTGCGCCGCAGGGTCATGACCGTCACCCGCACCACGTTCGTGAAGGGATCGGTGTTCTCGTCCCATGCCTTCTCCAGCAGCTGCTCGGCGGAAACGACGGTCCCCTCGCTGCGCATGAGGACTTCCAGCACCGCGAACTCCTTCGGCGCCAGCTGTACCTCCTTGCCCTCGCGGAACACCTCGCGGCGGTTCGGGTCCAGCTTGATCCCGGCCCGCTCCAGCACGGGCGGCAGGGCGACGGTGGTGCGCCGCCCGAGCGCCCGTACGCGGGCGGTCAGCTCGGTGAAGGCGAAGGGCTTGGGCAGGTAGTCGTCCGCCCCGAGCTCCAGGCCCTCCACCCGGTCGCTGACGTCTCCGGAGGCGGTCAGCATCAGCACGCGGGTGGGCATGCCGAGCTCGACGATCTTGCGGCAGACGTCGTCACCGTGCACGAGCGGGAGGTCCCGGTCGAGCACGACCACGTCGTAGTCGTTCACCCCGACGCGTTCGAGGGCGGCGGCGCCGTCGTACACGACGTCCACGGCCATGGCCTCCCGGCGCAGTCCGGTGGCCACCGCATCGGCGAGCAGTTGCTCGTCCTCGACGACGAGTACGCGCACGTCGTTTCCTTCCTCCGAGCCCGTGAGGGCAGACGTGTATTGCGTCGTCCATCCTGCCCGTTTCGCCGGTAAACCGGCTGTAAGGCGCCGCACGGAGGGGGTGGACGGGGCGGGAGTGAGGATTGGCTCACGTGGTGAGGTTTCCGGGCCCGGGGGGCTGGGGAGGACGACAAGCACACCCCATCCACTCCCTGACGGCGGACAGCCACGTGCCGCCGCCGACCCACGAAGAGGGGGCGAACCCCATCATGGACGCATTCACCGCGGGTCTCCTGCAGCGCATCCGGGCCACGCAGTCGGACCTCAGGCAGGCCCGCGAGACGGGCGACGACTTCCTCGCGGAAGTGGAACAGGCGGAGCTGGAAGATCTCCAGCGCCTCGCCGCCGAGCACGGCGTAGCCGTGTCCGCCCCGGCCTGCTGACCCGACCCTCCACCCCGAACCCCGGCCGCCCCCACGGGCGACCGGGGTTCGCTGCGTGCACTTCCGGCCCCGCGGCGTTTGAGGCGCCGCGCCCCGGGCGGAGCCCCGATCTTTCAGCCTCGCCGGCGCTTGAGGCCCGGGGCCCGGGGCCGAGCCCCGCCATCCAGCCCCGCCGGCGCTTGAGGCTCCGGGCCTGGGGCCGAGCCCCGATCTTTCAGCCTCGCCGGCGCTTGAGGCCCGAGGCCCGGGGCCGAGCCCCGGGAGGGCGGGCCGCAGGGTCAGTCGTGCCAGGCCCCCGCCTCGTCCAGCAGCGGCTGCAGCGAGGCGAAGACCGCCGGCGTGGCGGCAAGCGCGAGTTCCCCCGAGGCGACCTCCCCCGGCCGACCGCCCGTGAGGGCCCCGGCCTCGCGGGCGATCAGATCCCCCGCCGCCAGGTCCCACGGGTTCAGCCCCCGCTCGTAGAACCCGTCCAACCGCCCGGCAGCCACATCGCACAGGTCCAGCGCCGCCGATCCGCCCCGCCGGATGTCCCGCACCAGCGGGATGACCCGCGCCGCGACCTCCGCCTGGTGGGCCCGCCGGCTCTGCAGGTACCCGAAGCCGGTCCCGACCAGCGCCTGGTCCAGCGGCGCCGCCGCCCGGCACGCGAGCCGCGTCCCGCCCAGCCACGCGCCGCCGCCCAGCACCGCGTGGTACGTCTCCCCGCGCATCGGCGCCGCCACGACGCCGACCACCGTCTCGCCCTCGTACTCGGCCGCGATGGACACGCCCCAGCTCGGCAGCCCGTACAGGTAGTTGACCGTGCCGTCCAGCGGGTCGACGACCCACCGCACCCCGCTCGTGCCCTCGGTGTCCGCGCCCTCCTCGCCGAGCAGCCCGTCCGCGGGCCGCCGCTCCGCGAGGAGCCCGGTGATCACCTTCTCCGCCGCGATGTCCATCTCGGTCACCACGTCGATCGGGCTGCTCTTGGTCGCGGCCACCGCCAGATCGGCCGGCCTGCCGTCGCGCAGCAGCGCCCCGGCCTGCCGGGCGGCCTCCAGGCCCACGTCCAGCAGTTCGGCCTTCAGCTCTTCGGAAATCACGGTCGCGCTACTCCTCTGCGTCGTTACGCGTACGGACTGTCCACGCCCGCGGCCGCCGGCCGGGGCGCACGCGCCGGGCAGCAGCCCACGGCGCACAGATCATGGCTCGCACCCAGCAGCCCGAGCGCGCACCGCTCGACGGGCTCGCCCCGCTCGGCCGCGGCCCGCTCCAGCACGAGTTCCCGTACCGCCGCCGCGAACCGCGGGTCGGCCCCGACCGTCGCCGACCGGGCGATCGGCAGGCCCAGTTCCACGGCCTTCGCCGTCGCCTCCGTGTCGAGGTCGTACAGGACCTCCAGGTGGTCGGACACGAAACCGATCGGCACCATGACCGCCGCCGGGGCTCCCGCCTCGTGCAGGGCCTCCAGGTGGTCGCAGATGTCCGGCTCCAGCCACGGGATGTGCGGGGCGCCGCTGCGCGACTGGTAGACCAGCTCCCAGGGCCGCTCGGTGCCCGTCTCGGCCCGGACCGCGTCCGCGATCAGCTTGGCGACGTCCAGGTGCTGCTTGACGTAGGCACCGCCCTCGCCGCCGTCGGTGTGCTCCTCGACCGGCCCGGAGGCGTCGGCCGCCGCGGTGGGGATGGAGTGCGTGGTGAAGACCAGGTGGGCGCTGTCCCGGACCTCGGCCGGCAGGGACTCCAGCGAGGCGAGCACTCCGTCGATCATGGGCTGCACGAAGCCGGGGTGGTTGAAGTAGTGCCGCAGCTTGTCCACCTTCGGCAGCTCGGCCACTCCCTCCTCGGCGAGCACGCCGAGCGCGTCGGCGAGGTTCTCGCGGTACTGCCGGCAGCCGGAGTACGAGGCGTACGCGCTGGTCGCGAGGACCGCGATGCGGCGGCGCCCGTCGGCGGCCATCTCCCGCATCACCTCGTTCAGGTACGGGGCCCAGTTGCGGTTGCCCCAGTAGACCGGCAGGTCCAGCCCGTGCTGCGCGAAGTCCTTGCGCAAGGCGTCCAGCAGTTCGCGGTTCTGGCCGTTGATGGGGCTGACACCGCCGAAGCCGAAGTAGTGCTGCCCGACCTCCTTGAGCCGCTCGCGCGGGATGCCCCGACCGCGCGTGACGTTCTCCAGGAACGGCACGACGTCGTCGGGTCCCTCGGGGCCGCCGAAGGACAGCAGCAGGAGGGCGTCGTAGGGGGCGGCGGGCCCGCCGGCGGGCGGGAGGAGCTGGTCTGACATGCGTCGAATCCTGCCACCCGGCGCACTCGGGCGGGAACCGGCCCGGCCGGGAGCCACCCCGCAGCACAGGTAAGGTAAACCTAAGTTCCGGGATCCGGAACGCTCCCCATGCGGGCGCCCGGTCGGCGGTCGTAACCTGTATGGGCCGATGACGTCCCTTACGGAGGGCCCTTGCCCAGTCCCTACCGCGCGATCTTCGCGGCGCCCGGAACCAAGGGGTTCAGTGCCGCCGGCCTCATAGGCCGGCTGCCGATATCCATGGTCGGCGTCGGCATCCTGACGATGATCTCCGAGTTGACCGGCCGCTACGCGATGGCCAGTGCCCTCACCGGAACCCTGGCCCTCGCCGCCGCCGTCATCGGCCCGCAGGTCTCCCGCCTGGTCGACCAGTACGGGCAGCGCCGCGTCCTGCGGCCGGCCACCGTGATCTCGGTGGCGGCCGTCGCCGGACTGCTGCTGGCCGCCGCCTACGGCCTGCCGGACTGGACGCTCTTCGTCTGCGCCGCGATCGCGGGGTGCGTGCCGAGCGTCGGCTCGATGGTCCGCGCCCGCTGGACCGTGATCTACCGGGACTCCCCGCGCGAGCTGCACACCGCGTACTCCTTCGAGTCCGTGGTGGACGAGGTCTGCTTCATCTTCGGCCCGATCATCGCCATCGGACTGTCCACGACCTGGTTCCCGGAGGCGGGCCCGCTGATCGCGGCCGTCTGCCTGATGGTCGGCGTCTGGCTGCTCACCGCGCAGCGCTCCACCGAGCCCGCGCCGCACCCGCGCGACGAGCACGGGGACCGCACCTCGGCCCTGCGCTCCCCCGGCCTCCAGGTGCTCACCGCCACCTTCGTGGCGACCGGCGCGATCTTCGGCTCCATCGACGTGTCCACGCTGGCCTTCGCCGACGAACAGGGCCACAAGTCCGCCGCCAGCCTGATCCTGGCCATCTGGGCGTTGGGGTCCTGTATCGCCGGAATCGTCTTCGGACTGCTGCACCTCAAGGGCCGGACCGAACGTCGCTGGGTACTGGGCATAGTTGCGATGGCCGTGAGTATGATCCCCCTCCTACTGGCCGGGAACTTGCCGTTTCTGGCCGTGGCGCTCTTCGTCTCGGGCCTCGCCATCGCTCCCACGATGATCACCACGATGGCCCTGATCGAGGCGCACGTACCACGCGCGAAGCTGACCGAGGGCATGACCTGGATCAGCACCGGCCTCGCGGTCGGCGTCGCCGTCGGCTCGTCCGTGACCGGTCTGGTCATCGACGCCGCCGGGGCGCGCAGCGGGTACGTCGTCTCCATCTCGTCGGGAGTGGCCGCGGCGGCGGTGGCGTTCGCGGGATACCGCCGGCTGACGAAGCCGGCGCAAGGGGAGGAGCGTTCTGGCGATGGCGGACACACCGACGGCGCAGACAGCGGGGAAGAACGGACCGGCCGCGTGGCGTAACTGGGCGGGGAACGTCACCGCCACGCCCACCCGCACCGTGACCCCGGCTTCGGTCGAGGAGCTCCGGGAGACGGTCCGCAGGGCCGCGCAGGACGGCCTGCGGGTGAAGGCGGTCGGCACCGGCCACTCCTTCACCGCGGCCGCCGCGACCGACGGGGTACTCGTACGGCCGCAGGCGCTGGCCGGGATCCGGGAGATCGACCGGGCCGCCGGTACGGTGACGGTGGCGGCGGGCACGGTCCTCAAGGACCTGAACGCGGCCCTGGCCGGGGAGGGCCTCTCCCTGACCAACATGGGCGACATCATGGAGCAGACGGTCTCCGGCGCCACCAGCACGGGCACGCACGGCACCGGCCGCGACTCGGCCTCCATCTCCGCCCAGATCCGCGGCCTGGAGCTGGTCACGGCGGCCGGCGAGCTGCTCACCTGCTCGGAGAAGGAGAATCCGGAGGTCTTCGCCGCGGCCCGGCTCGGCATCGGGGCGCTCGGCATCGTCACCGCGATCACCTTCGCCGTGGAGCCGCTCTTCTACCTGACCGCCCGTGAGGAGCCCATGGGCTTCGACCGGGTGACGGCCGAGTTCGACCAGCACTTCGCGGAGAACGAGCACTTCGAGTTCTACTGGTTCCCCCACACCGGCAACTGCAACACCAAGCGGAACAACCGCAGCCAGGGCCCCGCCGCCCCGCCCGGCCCGGTCAGCGCCTGGATCGAGGACGAGCTGCTGTCCAACGGCCTCTTCCAGGCCGTCAACTCGCTGGGCCGCGCGGTCCCGGCCACGATCCCCTCCATCGCCCGCGTCGCCAGCCGCGCCCTCTCGGCGCGCACCTACACGGACATCCCGTACAAGGTGTTCACCAGCCCGCGTCGGGTGCGGTTCGTGGAGATGGAGTACGCGGTCCCGCGCGAGCAGCTCGTCGAGACGCTGCGGGAGCTGCGCGCCACGGTCGACCGCTCGCGCCTGCGGATCAGCTTCCCGGTGGAGGTGCGGACGGCCCCGGCGGACGACATCACGCTGTCGACGGCCTCGGGCCGCGACACGGCGTACATCGCGGTGCACATGTACAAGGGCACCCCGTACCAGGCCTACTTCACGGCGGCCGAGCGCATCTTCACCGCGCACGGCGGCCGTCCGCACTGGGGCAAGGTGCACACCCGCGACGCGGAGTACTTCGCGGAGGCGTACCCGCGGTTCGGCGAGTTCACCGCGCTGCGGGACCGCCTCGACCCGGACCGGGTGTTCGGCAACGACTACCTGCGGCGGGTCCTGGGCGACTGAACAGGCCCTAGCCGTCTGCCGGCGGTGACGTGTCGCCGCTCGGTGTGTGGGTGGAAGGGGGTGTGGGCGTCGGGGTCTGCTTCGACGGGGTGGAGCTCGGGGTCGGGTCCGCGGATTTCGAGCCGCTCGGGTCGGGACTCGGACCGGGGCCTCCGCCGCCGGTCGAACCCGAGGGGGTCGGGGTGGCTCCGGAGTCAGGGGTCGTCCCGCCCTTCTCGCCCTCCTCCTGCTTCCTCTTCCCGTTCCCGCTCTTCTCCCCCGTGCGCGAGTCGTTGCCGGACGGGGCCGGCTTCTCCTCGCTCACCTTGCGGGTGCCGCCGGAGAAGATCGTGCCGCCGCTGCTGACCGAGGTATCGGAGACGGCTTCGTAGGTGCCGAGGGCGCCGAGGGAGATGACGAAGGCGGCGCCCGCGGCCACCGCCGTGCGCTTCCAGCCCCGTACCCGCGTGCCGTGCACGGTCGCCTCCCCGAACTCCTCGTCCGGGGGCGCGACGGCGCGGAGCGGCATCGTGCCGTCCGGCGCCCGCTCCTCGCGCGGCGCCGGTACCCGGCGGGCCTTGGGGCGGGCGCTCTCGCGCAGCTGGTCGCCGGTGCGCCGGAAGAGGTGCTGGATGACCGGTCCGCCGGCGGTGGCGACCACGCTGACCACGCCCGCGCCCAGGATCGTTCCGTAGACGCCCATCTTGGAGGCCAGCAGGGCCGCCGCGACGGTGGCGAGGGAGCTGCCGGCCACCTGAGTCGCGCTCAGGTCGAGCTTCTTCTTCGCCGGAGCATCCGGTTCGACGTCGTGCGTAGCCTTCTGACCCATCGCCATCCCCTGCGCGTCCTGCCCCTCGCGTGTCCGAATCCCTCAGCAGTTACTGACAACCGAGCGAAACGGAAAGTTCCGTTTCTGCGGATTCTGTGAAGCAAGACACCCCGAATCGGACACGGGTGCAGGTGGGACCCGACAGAGGGCAGGCCAACTCCCGCCGTCCGGGAGAAGTTCGGCGGCGCGGCGGTCCACCCAGGTGGCCCGAATGGAGTACTGTGGCGAGCCCTGGGGCCGTCCTTCCTTACGGATGTCCGGACTCGGGAGAGGGGGCCGGCTGATGGAAAACGGCACTCGAAGACCGGTGATGCCGCGGTATCGCACGGGCTCCTGCTGCGCACAGTAATCACTCGGTCACTGTGCGTACCCAACAGGTAACCGTGCCATAACGGCGATCAAGGGCGCATGCCCGACACGCCGGTTTAACTCGGCAAGGTTGTGGCAGGCTGCACCCGGGCAGGCCACACTCGACTAGCGGAAGCAGCGACGCACGTGACGTCGGCAGGCACCACCCGGGAGGTCCCCATGCCCGAACTGCGTGTCGTGGCCGTCTCAAATGACGGCACACGACTGGTGCTCAAGGCTGGGGACAGCACGGAGTACACGCTTCCGATCGACGAGCGGCTGCGGGCTGCCGTGCGCAACGACCGCGCGCGCCTGAACCAGATCGAGATCGAGGTGGAGAGCCACCTCCGCCCCCGCGACATCCAGGCCCGCATACGGGCCGGTGCCTCCGCGGAGGAGGTCGCTCAACTCGCCGGCATCCCCGTCGACCGCGTACGCCGCTTCGAGGGCCCCGTACTCGCCGAGCGCGCGTTCATGGCCGAGCGGGCCCGCAAGACCCCCGTGCGCCGTCCCGGCGAGAACACCGGGCCGCAGCTCGGCGAGGCCGTGCAGGAGCGTTTGACCCTGCGCGGGGCCGAGAAGGAATCCGTCCAGTGGGACTCGTGGCGCCGCGACGACGGCACCTGGGAGGTTCTCCTCGTCTACCGGGTCGCGGGCGAGCCGCACTCGGCGAGCTGGACCTACGATCCGCCGCGTCGGCTGGTCGTGGCCGTGGACGACGAGGCCCGCTCCCTGATCGGCGAGGCGGAGGACCTGCCGGCGGCGCCGGAGCCGAGCTTCCCCTTCGTGCCGAGGATCGCGCGGCTGCCGCGCGATCGGCCGCTGGACCGTGCCCTCGACCGGCAATTGGAGCGGGCCGAGAGCAGGCCGGCCGCCCCGCAGCCGGATCCGGAGGAGGAGCGGGACACCCTGACGAGCCTGCTGGAGGCCGTCCCGAGCTTCCGCGGCGACATGGTGGTCCCGGACCGCACCGACACCCCGCCGACGGAACCGGAGGTGGAGGAGCCGCCGGCCCCGGCCGCCTCGGCGGGCGCGGGCTCCGCGTACGCCGATGTCCTCATGCCGCGCACGGTGGCGGGCCACCGCGAGCGACTGACCGGCACCACCGACCGCCAGGCCGAGGCCGACGGCGTCCGTCCGGGCCGCCGCGCGGCGGTGCCCAGCTGGGACGAGATCGTCTTCGGCACGCGGCGCAAGAAGCAGGAGTAGCGCAGGGCCGGCCGGTGGCCCAGGAGGAGGACCGGGACCGCCGCCGGGGTTGCCCGACGGCGGTCCTCTGTTGGTGGGAACTACTGCGGGTCCGGGCCGGTGGCCACCGGGCGGGTCGGGTCCGAGGACCACTCCGACCAGCTGCCCGCGTACAGGTCGGCCTCGATGCCGGCCACCGCCAGCGCGAGGACCTCATGGGCTCCCGAGACCCCCGAGCCGCAGTACACGGCCACGGCCGTGTCCTGCGAGGCGCCGAGCCCCTCGAAGCGGGCGCGCAGTTCGTCCGCCGGGCGGAAGCGGCCGTCCTCGGCCACGTTCTCCGTGGTCGGGGCCGACACCGCGCCCGGAATGTGGCCGCCGACCGGGTCGATCGGCTCGACCTCGCCGCGGTACCTCTCCCCCGCCCGGGCGTCCAGCAGCAGCCCCGCGCGCGCCCGCGCGGCCGCTCCGTCCGCGTCCAGCAGTCCGGCGGCTCCCGGAGTTGGCTTGAAATCACCCTCCCCCGGAGTCACCCGGTCGGCCGATACGGTCCCACCGGCCGCCGTCCACGCGGCCAGGCCCCCGTCCAGCACGCGCACGTCCGGGTGACCCGTCCAGCGCAGCAGCCACCACGCGCGGGCGGCCGCCCAGCCCTGGCCGCCGTCGTACACGACCACGGGCCCGTCGGAGGAGACGCCGGCCCGCCTCATCACCGCGCCGAAGGCCTCGGTGTCGGGGAGCGGGTGGCGGCCGCCCGCCCCGGGCGGACCAGCCAGTTCGCGGTCGAGGTCGACGTACACGGCGCCGGGCAGGTGCCCGGCCTCGTAGGCGGGCCGCTGGTCGGGGCCGCCCAGCTGCCAGCGGACGTCCAGCAGTACCGGGGGCCGGGGGCCGGCCAGCTCGGCCGTCAGATCGGCGGCGGAGAGGATCGCGGAATGAGCAGTCATGCGGCCCATCTTCCTCCCCGCCCGGCAGCCGCGTAACACGCTCGTCACCGACCGGGCGCACCGATCCGGTCATCTGTGCCCCGGGACCATCGAAGCGGCCCGGTCGGGGAGCGCCGGGCCCTTCGGGGTGGAAGCATCAGCAGCGGCGAGCGACTCGACGGAGGAGACGGTTGACATGACCGAGGCAGCGACAGCGACCCGGCACACACCCGGCACCCCGTGCTGGGTGAGCCTCATGGTGCACAGCCTCGGGACCACCGAGGACTTCTACGCCGATCTGTTCGGCTGGGAGTACGTGCCCGGGCCCGAGCAACTGGGCCCGTACGTGAGGGCCGTACTGAACGGCCAGGAGGTGGCCGGGATCGGCGAGATGCCGCCGGACCGGCATCTTCCGGTGGCCTGGACCACGTACCTCGCCACCGACGACGCCGACGTGAGCGCCGAGGCGATCCGCTCGTGCGGCGGCACGGTGGCGGTGGGCCCGCTGGACGGCGGCGATGCCGGGCGGGTGGCGATCTGCTCCGACCCGCTCGGCGCGATCTTCGGGCTGTGGCAGGCGCGGGGCCACATGGGCACCCAGCAGCCCGGCCCGCCGGGCACCCCGGTGTGGAACGAGCTGATCACCCAGGACACCTCGACGGTCGGCAAGTTCTACCAGCACGTCTTCGGCCACGAGGTGCAGACCCACGCCTCGGGGCCCGACGACTTCGACTACCTCACCCTCCAGCTGGGCGGCCGCCCGGTGGCCGCCATTCACGGGGTCGGCCGCTCGTTGCCGCACGACCGGGGGCCGCACTGGATGGCGTACTTCGAGGTGGAGGACACCGACGCGGCCGCCGCCCGGGTCGAGGAGCTCGGCGGGCGCGTCGTCGAGCCGCCCCGCGAGGGCATCAAGGGGCGGGTGGCCACGGTCGCGGACCCGGAGGGCGCGGTGTTCACCGTCGTGCGCTCGCGGCGCGGGGACTGACGTACCGAACCGTACGGACGCGCCGGGCGTACTGGCATACGGGGCTGCGCCGGTGGGTGTCAGAGCCGGGTCGCGAGGATGAGCCCCGAGGACCAGTCCAGCCGGGTCGCCGCGAGCCGCGGTTCGGCCAGCAGCCGCTCCGCCAGGGCCTGGGCCGTGGGGCCGTGACCGGCAGGCCACGTGGCCTGCGGGAGCAGGTCGTCCACGACGTACAGGCCACCGGGGGCGAGCAGTTCGAGGGCGTCGTCGAGCTGCTCGAACTTGCCCGCCCAGGTGTCCGCGAAGATCAGGTCGAAGCGCTCCTCCTCCGCCACCAGCCGCTTGAGCAGGGCGCCCGCGTCGTCGTGCAGGCACCGCACGCGCCCGTCGCGGCCGAGGTGCTGCTCGGCCACGCCCACCAGCGCGGCCTCGCTCTCCACCGTCAGCAGCGTGCTGCCGGGGCCCATACCCTCGAGCAACCAGGTGGTGGACATGCCCGCGCCGGTGCCGAGTTCGAGCATCCGACCGTCCGGCTTGGTCGCGGCGAGCGTGCGCAGCAGGGCGCCCGTGAGCGGGTCGCACGACAACTCGAAGCCGAGACCGGCGCAGGCCTCGGTGATGGAATCCCGTACCTCTTGCGTCATAAACCCTCCCCAGTGGTTCCGTTCACCCTACCGAGGACCGCCGCGTCGACGGAGTCAGCGCCCGGCGCCGCCTCCTGAGCGGGCGTGCGCCACGCGAACCAGGAGGGGAAAGCGGCGACGAGCTCGGGGTCGCCGTCGATCCGGACGTGCCCGGACCGGCGCGTGGCCTCCAGCGTGGCGGTTCCCGCCACCACCCGGTGCAGCTCCGCCAGATCGGCGCTCACCAACACGCCGACCTCGTACCCGGGGTGCACGCGGCAGGCGCTGACATCGTCCCCGGGCGACAGGACGAGCCACACGTGCTCGTCGGGCACCCCTTCGAGCCGCAGCGCGAACTCCACGACCACGCGCCCCCGGGGCAGCGCCCCGGAGCGCACGAACTGCCGCAGCCGCCACAACATCCAGCCACCGTCGAGCTGTTCGCGCGTGGGGTCACCGAAGGACCAGCGGCGCGCCCAGTCGCCGAGCTGCCAGACGAGCGGTTCGAGCGCGGCGCCGGCGGGCGTCAGCCGGTACGCGGGGCGACCGTCGGGGTCGAGGGCGCGCATGATCAGCCCGTGGGCCCGCATCCGGCGCAGGCGGGGCCGACAGCAGGCTGCGGCTGATGCCGGGCAGCCCGCGGTGGATGTCGTTGAACCGCTCGGAGCCCAGCAGCAGTTCACGCAGCACGAGCAGGGTCCACCGGTCTCCGACCGCTTCGACCCCTGCCGTGACCGGGCAGTACTCGATCCCCCGCCGCATCCCGCCCCTCCGCTCCGCGCGGCCCGGTCCATTTCTTGTACCGGTCCGCGCGAACCGAGCATAGGAGGCTCGATCCGTGAACACTTCGTCAACCACCTCCACTTGGGCCGCGGGCGACTACCCCGCGATGGCCCGCCGGCTCGCCCCGGCCGCCGCGCGGGCCGTCGTGGCCGCCGCGCCCGGCCCCGGCACGACCGTCCTCGACGTCGGCTGCGGCACCGGCAACGCCGCCCTCGCCGCGGCGCTCACCGGGGCGACCGTCACCGCCGCCGACCCCTCCGCCGGGCGGTTCACATCACCGACCACGACCTGGGCGCCTTCCACGACCATCTCGCCGCCGACAGTGCGGGCGTTGTGCGTGGCCCGGGCGCCGCACCAGCACAGGGCCTCGACCTGGAGCTGTTCCAGGCGGTCCGCCAGCTCGATCAGGCGCTGCGAGCCCGGGAACAGCTTCGTGCGGAAGTCCGTCGTGATGCCGAAGGCGAAGACGTCCATGTCCAGGTCGTCGACGATGCGCGCCAGCTGGTCGATCTGGTCGGGGGCCAGGAACTGGGCCTCGTCCACGATCACGTAGTCCGCCTTGCCCCCCTTCGACAGCTGGGCGACCAGATACGCGTACAGGTCCATGCCCTCGGCCGCCTCGACCGCCTCCGTCACCAGGCCCGGCCGCGAGGACAGCTTGCCCTCGCCCGCCCGGTCGTCACGCGTGAAGATCACGCCCACCAGGCCGCGCGCCGACCGGTTTCCCCGTCGGGTGGGATCAGCCGAGCGCCGTGGGGGAATGCGCGTTGCGCAGCAGCAGCCTTGGTTTGCCGGAGCCGTCGGCGCTCACGGTCCAAAGGTCCTTGGTGCCGTCGTCGTGCTGCTGTACGTAGGCGAGGGTGGAGTTGTCCAGCCAGGCGGCCTGGTCGTCCACGCTGCGGGTCTCGGCCGCGGGCGTGACCCGGTCGTTGGCCAGGTCGAGCACGGAGAGCCGCCAGCCCTTGGCCGAGTCGCCGTCGATGGGCGCTTTGAACGCGATCCTCGTCCCGTCGGGCGAGAGCGAGGGACATTCGACCTGGTCGCGCAGGGTACGGACGGTTCGCGCGGCAAAGTCTCCCTGGACCAGGTAGCGGTGACCCTGGGTGTACATGGTCGCGTAGAAGGTGTTGTCGTCCGCGGTGAACGTCACGCCCCAGAAGTTGACGTCGGCCGACTGGTACGGCTTGCCGTCCTTGGTGACGGCGAAGGTCTCCAGTGTCTTGAACAGGGCGCCCGTCTTGGTGTCGTAGATCCCGGTGCGGGTGGCGAAGTCGAGGGTGGCGTAGCTGTCGCCGCCGACGAAGGCGGTCCAGGAGACCATGCGGCCGCTGGTCGAGACGCGGACCCGGTTGGGTATGCCGCTGACCGGGATGGACTTGCGTTCTTGAAGGTCCGCGTCGAGGATCCGCATCGTGACGGTGCCGAGTACACCGTCGGCGTAGAGGCAGGCGACGGTTCCCGCGGCGGCGTAGATCCGGTCGCACTTGGTCTTCGACACCGCGCGGGTGCCGTCAGGGTCGTCCTTGTCGACCGTGGTCACCTGGCCCGTGCTCATCAGGGTGAGCAGCCGCGGGCCCGGCGCCAGCGAAACCCCGTGGGTCGTGTCGGGCGCGTCGGGAGCCTTCGCCGCTGAGCTGAGCCGGACGTAGCCGATCGCGGCGCCGGCGAGTGCGATGGTGGCGGCCGCGACGGTCGCGATGCGAGCCGTGCGCCCGAACCGGCGTGGCGCGGGTGGTGGGCCGACCTGCGGCTCGGCGTCGATGGTGGACTGCTCGCTCATACGGTCACCTCGGTGTCGGTAGTGGTGGTGGAGCGGTTGATCAGCAGGAATGCCGTGGCCACGACGGCCAGTACGGCAACGGCGGCGGCACACCGACTGGCGGTGACGGGGCCCCACAGCTGCCAGGCGACTCCGAACAGGACCGAGGAGACGAGGTAGGCGAGGGCCTGTCCGGTCTGGATCAGCGCGATGCCGGTGGTGCGCAGATGCTCGGGCAGCACCGGGCCGGCCAGCGCCATCAGTACGCCGTCGGTCGCCGCGTAGAAGAGGCCGTAGAGGAGCAGCACCAGCGCCAGGAGCGGCCAGCCGCGCAGGGGTCCGAACAGGAGCAGGTAGACGACGACCAGCGCCGCGTAGCCACCGAGCACGACGGCTGGCCGGCCGATCCGGTCGGCCAGCGCCCCGATGGGGATCGCCAACAGGAGATAGGCCAGGCTCGTGCCGACGGCGAGCAGGGGGAAGCTGCCGATGGACAGCTCCTCGCGGCGTTGCAGGAGCAGGTAGACGAAGCCGTCGCCGATGACGGCGAAGCCGAGCACGCACGCCGCGATGAGCAGCCGGCGCACCGGCGCGGCCTTCAGCAGTGTCAGGGCCTCCCGGAGGGAGACCGCGGCGGCGGGTGGGCGTTCGTCGTGTCGGCCCCGGACGAAGAGCACCAGGACGAGCACGCCGAGGGCGGCGATGCAGAAGCTGGTGAACAGGACGGCGTCGATGGCCTGGCCGGTGGCCGCCAGCACGGCGAGAGCGACGATCGGGCCGAGGAACGCGCCGAAACCGTCCATCGCCCGGTGCACTCCGAAGGCTCGCGCCAGTACCTTCGGCGGGGCTGACAGGGTGATCAGAGCGTCCCGCGGCGCGGTACGGAGTCCCTTTCCGGCCCGGTCGACGGCGAGGACCAGACCGATCGCGCCGGTCGAGCGGCCCACCGCGAGCAGCCCGAGCTTGGCCAGGGCCGACATCGCGTATCCGATGCCCGCCACCGCTTTGGGTGTGCGGATCCGGTCGGCGACGTACCCGCCGACGAGCCGGAGCAACGCGGTGGCTCCGGTGTAGAGCCCGTCGATCACGCCGTATGCCAGCGGGCTCATGGAAAGCCCGAACACCAGATAGACCGGCAGGATCGCGGTGACCATCTCGGCGGAGATGTCGGTCAGCAGGCTGACCGTGCCGAGCGCGAACACGTTGCCGCCGACGACCGTGAGCCCGCGCAGGCGGGAGCGATCGGCCGGGGGCGGATCGTCGACCGAGGGCCGGTCGATCGAGGACAGATACATGCGGGCGGGCCTTTCGGGCGGGAGACCGGCGGGGGCGGCACGGAGCGGGGGGTGCCCTCCCTGGCTGGGAGAGCACCCGTCGTGCGGAGTGCCGGTCAGTGGCAGCTCTTGGTGCCGCTGTCGGTGAAGGTCTTGCCCGCCTCGGGGACGAACTGCCAGTCGTAGCTGCTGGAGTGCAGGGTCAGCTTCAGCACGCCCCAGGTGTTGCTGTTGCGGGTCTCGCTGCCCGGCTGGATGGTGCCGAAGCCGCCCAGGCCGGTGCCGCCCATGCCGGCGACGAACTGGCGGATGCCGCGGGTGTTGTCGAGGGCGCCGTTGGCGTCCATCGGTGCGAACCGCTCGTAGTTGTGGTTGTGCCCGGTCACGATGACCTCGGCGTTGTTGTCGTACAGCGCCTGGTACAGGGGCTTGACCGAGGTGTTCGGGCCGTGGCTGGAACCGGAGGTGTAGCGCGGGTGGTGCCAGTAGGCGACGGTGCACGGCTTGGTGCTGGCCGCCAGGTCCGCCCGCAGCCACTGCTCCTGGGCCGAGCCTGCCGAGCAGGACACGACGGAGCAGTTGGAGTTCAGTGCCACGACGTGCCAGTTGCCCAGGTCGAAGGAGTAGTAGCCCTTGCCCGGCTCACCCGCGGAGGCGCCGTAGTAGTTGAAGTATCCGGCCGCACCCGCGGTGTGGTACTCGTGGTTGCCGGTGGCCGGCCGGGTGCGGGACTTGTGCCTGCCCCACGACGGGCCGTAGCAGTTGGTGTAGTCGGAGGCGGTGCCGTCCGGGTAGGCGGTGTCTCCCGCGGCGAACACGGTGCCGCTGATGCCGTCCAGGAGTTTGGCGGTGGCCTCGTCGCCTCCCGTGCCGCAGTCGGCGATGTCACCGGCGCCCACCAGCACCGGGTCGCCCGACGGCGGCGGGGTGCTGCTCGTGGGCGTGGGACTCGGCGACGGTGAGCCGCCGGTGGTGACCACCAGCTGCGGGGCGTCGGCGCCGGACTCGCGGGAGTCGTAGTACGCGCCGTTGGTGCTGGTGGAGGTGGAACCGAAGCCGAACGTGCCGTTGCCGGCCACGACCGAGGTCACGTCGATCTCGACCCACTGGTCGTTGGCCACCGAGCCGAGCGTCGCGACCGTGGCGCCGTCGATGACCGGCTTGTTGTTCCAGGTCACGCCGGTCTCCGACCACGTGGTGTCGGACATCGACTTCCAGGTGCCGCCGTTGCTGCTGTTGCCGCTGCTGGTGACGCGGATCCGCAGCTTGGCGCTGGAGACGGCCTCGGTGAGGCCGCTGACGGTGAACTTCAGGAACGACTGGCGCACCGGCGAGTTGTCGACGGTGAACTGCGACGAGGTGCCGTAGTTCGTCGCCGGGGTGCTGTCCTGTACGTAGGTGTCGGCGGCCGGACCAAAGGTGGTCGTGGCCGCTGCCGCCGTGGGAGCGCTCGCGAGCAGGGCCGCGACGGTGGCGGTGGACACGGCGACCGCTGTGGCGGCCGCGAACGAAGCTCTTCGGATGTGGCGGGAGCCCATCACATGATCCCTTCTGAGATGAAGGCTGTTGCCTCGTACGCGAGGCGGAGAGGAACCTAGGGATCCGCTGTGAGCCACGGCTACGGCAAGGGCGTGAACGTTTGGGGTGCAGCAGGTGAGGTCCTTCGGTATCCGGCCGGTAAGTTGACGGCCCGCCAGAAGCCCTCGGTGCGCGCCGCCGATTGTTCAACTGAGCATCGCCATCGGGACATGGACCGGATACCCGGTCCCCCCTTCGGACCGCTGCACTCCTCCGCGTGACGATGTGGACTCCGCCTCCGTGCCTTCGAAGTACCCCCGGCCGCACGTTCGGCGTGCTCCTGCTCGCGCTGCGCGCCCTGGTTCTCGCGGCGGCCCTGGTGTCGATGACGGGTTCGCCGGCCTCGGCGCACGTCCCGACGACGGACGGCACGTCCACGATCCGCCAGAACGGGCCGCTGGTGCGCTACACGCTGGAGTTGGACTACGACACGCTCACGGAGGCCGCCGGCTTCGGCAGTCTCCCGCGTGACGCCAAGGACGCCGAGCACGAAGCATTTCTCGAGTCTCACCGCGCACAGTTGGCGTCATACCTGGCCGACCGCCTGACCATCACCCTCGACGGCGTCCCCTGTGCCGCCACGCTCGACTCCACCGCGATCACGAAGCGGCAGAACTTCCTCTATGCCCGCCTGCTCCTGGTCCATCGTTGTACGGGCCCGGCACGCGGCGAGTTCACCGTGCGCTATGGGGTGTTCTCCGAGGCGGACGCCATCGGCGCCGAGCACACCAACATGGTCGACTACGAACTCGGCGGTTCCGGCGGGAGCGACGTCTTCGACGCCGGCCATCGTGAACTGCGCGTCGGCCAGAGCAGCGCCGGCCACCGCGAATCGCCGGTCGGCGAGACGGGCTTGATGTCGTCGATGGGCCGGTTCGTGTCCATGGGGCTGGAACACATCTTGCTCGGCATCGACCACGTGCTCTTCCTGGTGCTCCTGCTGCTCGGCGCGCAGGGATGGCGCAGCGTTGTCCGGCTCGCGACCAGCTTCACCGCGGCGCACAGCGTTACGCTCGCCATGGCCGTGCTGGGGTGGGTCGAGGTTCCGGCCGAGATCGTCGAACCGCTGATCGCGTTGTCGATTGTGTACGTTGCGGTGGAGAACATCGCGCGCGGCGAGTCGCGGCACCGCGCCCTCGTCGTGTTCGGCTTCGGCCTGCTGCACGGGCTGGGCTTCGCCGGGGCGCTGAGCTTCACCGACGACTTCGGTGGCCGACTGCTTGTCTCGCTGCTGAGCTTCAACCTCGGCATCGAGCTGGGACAGCTCGCGATTGTTCTGCTGGTGTTCCCGCTGCTCCTGCTGGCGCGCCGGTACTCCTGGGCGACCGTCGCCCACACCGGCGCAGCCGCCGCTGCCGGCGTCATCGGCCTGGTCTGGTTCGTCGCGCGCCTGCTGACACCGAGCGGCCCCGCATAGCCCTCCCGTCGGTGAGACGGGGGCGCAGTGGCCGGCCGGAGCCGGTCAGGCGCTGTTGACGGGGAGGACGTCCGGGGAGAGGGAGGCTGCGTGGGCGGCGGCGCTCGTCATGTGGCGGCGGTGGTGGCGACGGCACAGGACCTCGTAGCCGACTTCGGCGGCGGCCTGGTTGACGTCGCCGACCACGACCTGTTCGCCCTCGACGACCATCACGCCGCCGACGGTGCGGGCGTTGTGGGTGGCGCGGGCGCCGCACCAGCACAGGGCTTCCACCTGGAGCTGCTCCAGGCGGTCCGCCAGCTCGATCAGGCGCTGCGAGCCGGGGAAGAGCTTCGTGCGGAAATCGGTCGTGATGCCGAAGGCGAAGACGTCCATGTCCAGGTCGTCGACGATTCGGGCCAGCTGGTCGATCTGGTCCGGCGCCAGGAACTGCGCCTCGTCCACGATCACGTAGTCCGCCTTGCCGCCCGCCGAGAGCTCACGGACCAGGTACGCATACACGTCCATCGTGTCCGTGACCTCGACCGCCTCCGTCACAAGGCCCAGGCGCGAGGACAGCTTGCCCTCGCCCGCCCGGTCCTGACGCGTGAAGATCACGCCCACCAGGCCGCGCGCCGACCGGTTGTGGGTGATCTGAAGAGCCAGCGTGCTCTTTCCGCAGTCCATCGTTCCGGAGAAGAACACCAGCTCGGGCATGGGAAGTACGGGACCTTTCGGGTCGTGGTGGAGGAAGTGATCAGGTGCGGATTTCGAGCAGCGGGACCAGCTGCTCGGCCGCGGTCATCGAACCGTGCATGCCCGCGAGGGCGGACTCGTTGGGCTCGTTGCGGGAGGCGGTGATGGCGACGTCGGCCTGGGCGGCCGCGACCACGTCGCCGATCCGGCCGAGCACGCGCTCGTCGCACTCCCCCGGGGCGCCGAACCAGCCCAGTTCGAGGGCCTCTTCGCGGCTCGCGACCCAGAAGCGGTCCCCGAGCACCTCGCGCCACACGGTCAGTACGTCGGCCTCCGCGCCCGGTACCGCGTACACGTGGCGGGCCCGACCCTCGCCTCCGAGCAGGGCCACGCCCGCGCCCAGCTCCCAGTCCTCGTCGAAGTCGATGCGGGAGTCCTCGTCGAAGGGGACGTCGACCATGCCGTGGTCCGCGGTCACGTACAGCGCGGTGCGCGGCGGCAGCTGCTCGGCGAGGCGCTGGACGAGCCGGTCGACCAGCATCAGCTGGCCGCGCCAGGCGTCGGAGTCCACGCCGTGGCGGTGGCCGGCCCCGTCGAGCTCGCTGAAGTACGTGTACACGAGCGAGCGGTCGCCCGCCGCGAGCTGGATCGCCGCGAGGTCCATCCGCTCCTCGCCGGTCATCCGGCCGTGGAAGGTGCCGCCGGACAGCGCGATCTTGGTGAGCGGGGTGGTCTGGAAGGCGGGCGAGGACACCTGCGCGGTGTGCACGCCGGCCTTGTCGGCCAGCTGGAAGACGGTCGGGTACGGCTGCCAGGGCTTCGGCGACGTCCACGGCTGCCAGCGGAGCTGGTTCATCAGCTCGCCGCTGGCCGGGTTGCGGACGGTGTAGCCGGGCAGGCCGTGGCGGGCGGGCGGCAGGCCGGTGCCTACGGAGGCCAGCGAGGTGGCGGTGGTCGCCGGGAAGCCCGCGGTGATCGGGCGGCCGGTGCCGCCTCGCGAGCTCGCGAGGAGGGAGGTGATGTACGGGGCCTCGTCCGGGTGGGCCTTGATCTGCTCCCAGCCCATGCCGTCGACCAGGAACACGCAGTTCCGGTCGGCCGGGGTCAGCTCGGCGATGGAGGCGGTGAAACCGGGGACGCCCTGGCCGGCCACGAGCGTGGGCAGCAGGTCGGCGAGCGAGCCGGTGCCGTAGTGCGGGACGGGAGCTCCGGCGACGTCCAGCAGCTCCGGTTCGTCCCAGCCCTGCTGCGTGGAGTACGCCATCAGCGGGCGGAGGAGGAGGACGTCGCCGCGGTCGCCTCGGAGAGTGCCTGCGCGAAGACGAGGGTCTGGCGCACCGCCTCCGGGCCGTCGCCGGCCTCGCTGACGCGCAGGCTGAGGTCGTCGGCGGTGGAGTTGCCGGTGTAGCCGTGGTCGGAGTCACAGTTCGGGTCGCCGCAGGCGGCCGGCTCCAGGTCGATCCGCGAGACCGCGCCCCAGCCGATGGTCAGGACGACCTCGCGGGGCAGGGTGCCCGGGGTGTAGGACTCCGGGTTGGCGACGACGCGGCTGAGCACCACGGAGGAGATGCTGGACAGCTTGACCGACTCGGTGGAAGTCGTCGCGTACGGGGACGGCGATCCGGCGTCGGCGGCCTGCTCGTCGGTGTGGCTGACGATGAAACGGTTGCCCGTCAGGACGAGCACGGTGACGTGGCGGCGCACCTCGTTGGAGTCGAAGGTCGTCTCCTGGTGGACCAGGTACGACGAAATCGGCTCGCCGCCCACCGCGGCCTCCACCGCCTCGGCCACGAGGGCCGGGTAGTAGCCGCTGCGCTCGATCGCCGTGCGCAGCCCCTGGGTCGTCGTACCGGATTTCGCCATGAGGTCCATCCTAAGGCCCGTACGGGGCGCCCTGGCCTTCCCCGTGCCCCGCTCAGTAGCTGGGAAGGGTCCGCGGGCCGAGGTCGCCCCGGACCGGCGGGTGCGCGACCCGGACGGTGGCGCTGAGCACGGAGATCCCCTCGGTCGCGACGACGACCGGTTCCAGGGACACCCCGACCACCTCGGGGTGGTCGTCCACCAGGCGGGACACCCGCAGGAGCAGCTCCTCCAGGGCGGGGGTGTCGACGGGGTCGCTGCCGCGCCAGCCGAAGAGGAGGGGTGCGGTCCGGATCGACCGGATCAGGCCGGCGGCGTCCCGGTCGGTGGCCGGGACGAGCCGGTGGGCGGTGTCACCGAGCAGTTCGGAGGCGACGCCGGCCAGCCCGAAGGAGAGGACGGCGCCCGCGGCCGGGTCGATGACGGACCGGACGACGGTGTCGACCCCGCGCGGCACCATGGCCTGCACGACGGGCTGGAGCTCCGCGGGCTTGCCGAGCAGCTCGGTGAGCTCCTCGTACGAACGCCGCAGCTGTTCCTCGTTCGCGAGGTCGAGCCGTACGCCGCCCAGGTCCGCGCGGTGGCGCAGGTGCGGGGCGGTGGTCTTGAGGGCCACCGGGTAGCCCAGCACCCCGGCGGCCCGGACCGCGGCGTCGGGGCTGGGCGCGGGCAGGGCGGACAGCACGCGGATCCCGTAGCGGGCGAGCAGCTCGCGGCCGTCCCACTCGGAGAGGGTGAGCACGTCCCCGCTGTCCGGGTCGAGGCCGGCCAGCAGGCCGGCCAGCTGGGCGGCGGTCCCCGCCTCGTCGATGTCCTCGTACTCGGGGACCTGGCCGGCCGCCTCGGCGGTGGCGCGGCGCCACTGGCCGTAGCGGACGGCCTCGGCGAGGGCCCGTACGGCCCGCTCGGCGGCGGGGTAGCTGGGGATCCGGCCCGGGTCGCCGGTCGTCGGCTCGGCGGTGGCGAAGGGAGGGAGCGCCGCGGGGGGCACCGGCTCGGCTGCCGGCTCGGTCGATGGCCCGGCCGTGGACGGCGCGACCGTGGGTGGCCCGGCCGTCGGTGTCCCGGCCGTGGCCGGCTTGGCCGTCGGCGTCGCGTTCGGGAGCGGTTCGATGGGGTCGGAGGCCCGCGCCGCGGACAGGGCGGCGACCAGTTCGCCGAGTTCCACGTGCACGACGGCCACCGGCTTGCCCGGCACCTCCGCCACGGCCTCGCGCAGGGCATCGGCCAGGTCGTCGGCCAGTGCGTGCTCGCTCACCCAGGGGATGGCGGTCACGACGACCGCGTCGTTGTCGGAGGAGGCCAGCGCGGCGGCCAGCGCGTCGCGGAAGTCGGCCGGGGAGGCCGCCGTCGTCAGGTCCAGCGGCGGCAGCGGGCTCAGGCCCTGGGTCAGGCAGGCGTCGTAGGTGAGCACCCCGAGGGACTCGGAGTTGCCGAGGATCGCGATCCGGGGGCCGGCGGGCAGCGGTTGCGCGGCCAGCAGCAGGCCGACGTCCACGAGCTCCGTCACCGTGTCGACGCGGATCACGCCCGCCTGCCGCAGCAGGGCGGAGACGGTGGCGTCGGGCAGCCGGGTGTCGGGGACGACGTGGCCGGCCGGGGTGTGGCGGCCGCCCTTGGCGACGACCACCGGCTTCACGGCGGCCGTGCGGCGGGCGAGGCGGGTGAACTTCCGCGGGTTGCCGAGGGTTTCGAGGTACATGAGGGCGACGTCGGTCGCCTCGTCGTCGTACCAGTACTGGAGGATGTCGTTGCCGGAGACGTCGGCCCGGTTCCCCGCCGAGACGAACGAGGACAGCCCCTCGCCGCGCCGGAGCAGCGCCGAAAGCAGGGCGATGCCGATCGCCCCGGACTGGGTGAACAGGCCGATCCGGCCGCGCATGGGCATCGGCGCGGGGGTGAGGGAGGCGTTGAGCTCCACCTCCGGGGCGGTGTTGATCACCCCGTAGGCGTTCGGGCCGATCAACCGCATCCCGTACGAGCGCACTTGGCGCACGAGTTCGCGCTGGCGGTCCTGCCCCTCGGGTCCACTCTCCCCGTATCCGGCGGACAGGACGACGAGGCCCTGCACCCCGTGCTCGCCGCAGGCGGCCACCGCTTCGGGGACCCGGTCGGCGGGGACGGCGATCACGGCGAGGTCGACGGGGGCGCCGATGGCATCGATGGTGCGGTAGGCGCGGACACCGTCGAGGAGGTCGCGGGTGACGGCCTCGTTGACGGCGTAGAGGTGCCCGTGGAAGCCGCTGTCTCGCAGGTTGCGCAGGGCCGCGGCGCCGACCCCGCCACCGGAGCGGCTGACCCCGACGACCGCCACCGAGCCGGGGGCGAGCAGTCGCTGCACCGAGCGGGCCTCGGCGCGCTGTTCGCGTGCGCGTTGCACGGCGAGGGACTCGGCGGTGGGTTCGAGGTCGAGGGTGAGGTGGACGGAGCCGTCTTCGAAGCTGCGCTTCTGCTCGTAGCCTACGTCCGTGAACACCTTGATCATCTTGGTGTTGGCGGGCAGCACCTCGGCGGCGAAGCGGCGGATGCCGCGCTCCCGGGCCACCGCGCCGATGTGTTCGAGGAGGGCGGAGGCGACCCCGCGGCCCTGGTGGGCGTCCTGGACGAGGAAGGCGACTTCGGCCTCGTCGGCGGGTTCGGAGGCGGGCCGGCCGTCGGCGCCGATGCGGTCGTAGCGGACGGTGCCGATGAACTCCCCGCCGATGGTCGCGGCGAGGCCGACGCGGTCGACGTAGTCGTGGTGCGTGAAGCGGTGCACGTCGCGGTCGGAGAGCCGGGGGTAGGGCGCGAAGAAGCGGTAGTACTTCGACTCGTCGGAGACCTGCTCGTAGAAGCTCACCAGCCGGCCCGCGTCCGCGGTGGTGATGGGCCTGATGCGGGCGGTGCCGCCGTCGCGCAGGACGACGTCCGCTTCCCAGTGGGCCGGGTACGAGGGGTCCGACTCGGTGGTCATGCCCATACCTTACGGGCCGGCGACGGCCCGGAGCGGGGCGGGTGGTGCTCGCGCGGCGCGTGAGGCAATCCAGGGCAAAACGGTGCAAGCTGGGGAGGGTCGAACGGCGGGAGATTCGGACCGAAGGTCGGTCCGAGCATTCCGGGCGTCGTGAGAGACTGGTCTAGACAACCGTAAGAACCTGAAGGGCATCACCATGGCAGAGCGCCGCGTCAACGTCGGCTGGGCCGAGGGCCTGCACGCTCGTCCCGCCTCGATCTTCGTCCGTGCGACGACCGCCTCCGGCGTCCCGGTGACCATCGCGAAGGCAGGCGGCGACCCCGTCAACGCCGGTTCCATGCTCGCGGTTCTGGGCCTGGGTGCCCAGGGCGGCGAGGAGATCGTCCTCGCCTCCGAGGCCGACGGCGCGGACATCGCGCTGGACCGCCTCGCGAAGCTGGTCGCGGAGGGTCTCGAGGAGCTCCCCGAGACCGTCTGACCCTTCGGGTTCGCCCGAGCAGCACCGATGAAGAAGCCGCGACCCCACCGGGGGCCGCGGCTTCTTCATTGCCGGAATTACGACGGCAGGAATTGCGCGCGCCGGAATTCACCCACGCCGCGCAGCGAATTCACGCCGGGCGGAATTACATCCGCGGCGCACGGATACCCACCCTTTGTATACGGCTCCTGTTAATGCCGGCCGCTCGACATGTTTACGGCAGGTTGCGAAGTGCTCACCGCCTGCCGGATCCGCAGCCGGTGCGCCCCCGTCGCGCGCTCCGCGTGGATCGCTGCCAGCGCCCGCGCGCGCTCCGCGTCGCCCCGGGCCACCGCGTCCACGATCGCCCCGTGCTCCGCCCAGGACTCCACCGGCCGGGCCGGCGCCTCCACCACGTACATCCACGCGACCTTGTGCCGCATCTGCGTGAGCAGCGCGATCAGCCCCGGGCTGCCCGAGGCCTGCGCGAGCGTCTCGTGGAACCAGCCGCCGAGCGACCGCAGGTCCTCCCCCTGGCCCCGCCTGGCCCGCTCCTGGCCCAGCCTGACCAGCCCCCGCAAGACCTTGAGGTGGGCCTCGGTGCGCCGCCTCGCGGCCCGGGCGGCGGCGAGCGGCTCCAGCAGCATCCGCAGCTCCAGCAGATCGGCGGCCTCCTGCTCCGTCGGCTCGGCCACGCAGGCCCCCGCGTGGCGCCGCGTGGTCACGAAACCCTCGGACTCCAGGGTCCGCAGTGCCTCGCGGACCGGGACGCGCGAGACTCCGTACCGGCGGGCCAGCACCTCCTCGGTCAGCCTGCCGCCCGGCCCGAAGACCCCGGAGACGATGTCGTCGCGAATTGCCGTGCATACCGCGTGCGCAGGAATACGCAAGACCGAACCTCCCCCTATTTCCGACTCACACCCTCATTGGTGCCGCTGCTTCTGCGACTCTATTGCAACACACGATAATTTCCGAGAGCGGCCGGAAATACGAAACCTGACGAAACACGAAGGCCCCGGCTCAAGGAGCCGGGGCCTTCGGTGAAGCAGGTGCTGCGGGTGGGCTCGGAGGCCTCAGAGGGAGACGCCGTGCGAGCGCAGGTACGCGACCGGGTCGATGTCCGAGCCGTACTGGGAGCCGGTGCGGGCCTCGAAGTGCAGGTGCGGGCCGCTGGAGTTGCCCGTGGAGCCCGACAGGCCGATCTGCTGGCCGGGGGTGACCTGCTGGCCGACGGAGACGCTCAGCGAGCTCATGTGCCCGTACTGGGTGTACGTACCGTCGTTGTGCTTGATGACGACGTTGTTGCCGTACGCGCCGCCCCAGCCGGCCTCGACGACGGTGCCGAAGCCCACCGCGTGGACCGAGGTGCCGGAGGAGGCGTGGAAGTCGATGCCCGTGTGGCTGCCGGAGGACCACATGCCGCCGCCCGCGTGGTACTGCGTGCTGACGTACGAGTCCTCGAGCGGGGCGACGAAGGTGTTCAGGCGCTTGCGCTCCTCCTCGCGGGCCGCACGCTCGGCGGCCTCGCGCTCGGCCTTCGCCTTGGCCTCGGCGAGGCGCTTGGCCTCGGCGGCGCGCTGCTTGGCGTCGGCCTCGGCCTGCGCCTTGGCGGCGGCGTGCTCGGCGGCGCGCTGCTGGGACTCGGCCTGGTCGGCGATGTCGCCCGGGAGTTCCTCGGCAACGACGACGGCGCCCAGCGCGTTGTCCTGCGAGTGGTTGTTGTTGCCGCTGTCGGCGGCGAAGGCCGGGGCGGCGAGGGAGCCGACGACGCCGGTGGTGGCGAGGGCGGCTATGCCGGCGTAACCGGCGGTCTTGCGGCTCAGACGGCTGGAACCACGGTGCTTACCGGAGCCGGCGGGACGACTGCCAAACGCCATGAAGGGGCTGATCCTTTCCTTCCTTCTCGCCTACCGGGTTAGCTGACGGGTTCGGAGCAGGAAGGTCTCCTACGGGCCTCCTCTTGCGAGGCGGTCCGATTCACCCCAGGGACTGATGTGGGTCCCCGGCTCCCCAGGCTCGCGCCTGACGGGGACTCGGCGATCGCTGTCCGGTGCCACGGATGTGGCGCGTACAACTGACGGACAGCACGGCCGACGCTAGGCGGATCATCAGTCAATCGCCAAACAGACACGCCCTTTTGTTGCGTACGCCACACCACATACAAGCAACCTCACCACGAATCAGACAAAAGGGGCTCCGGCGGACAAGCCGCCAGAGCCCCTTGAAGACGCGCCGGTCAGACGCCAGTTGGAGACGTCAGTGGGTCACGTCGGTTGGTGACGTCAGTTGGTGACGACGCTCACCTCGCCGATACCCAGAGCGCGCACCGGCTCCGCGATGAGCGACGCGTCGCCCACCAGGATCGTGACCAGCCGGTCCGCCGGGAAGGCGTTCACGACCGCCGAAGTGGCCTCCACCGTGCCGGTTTCGGCGAGCCGCGCGTACAACTGCGCCTGGTAGTCGTCCGGCAGCTCCTGCTCGACCTGATCGGCGAGGGTGCCCGCGACCGAGGCCGCCGTCTCGAACTTCAGCGGGGCCACGCCCACCAAGTTCTGCACCGCCACGTCCCGTTCGGCGTCGGTCAGGCCGCCCTCCGCGAGGGTGCGGAGCACCTTCCAGAGGTCCTCCAGCGCCGGTCCGGTGTTCGGGGTGTCCACCGAGCCGCTGATGGCGAGCATCGAGGCGCCCTTGCCGTCGGCGGTGGAACGCAGCACCTGACCGAAGGCGCGCACGCCGTACGTGTACCCCTTCTCCTCGCGCAGCACCTTGTCCAGGCGGGACGTGAGGGTGCCGCCCAGGCAGTACGTGCCGAGCACCTGCGGCGCCCAGACCCGGTCGTGGCGGTCCGGCCCGATCCGGCCGATCAGCAGCTGCGTCTGGACCGCGCCGGGCCGGTCCACGATGACCACGCGGCCGGTGTCGTCGGCAGTGATCGGCGGGACGGGGCGAGCCTCGGAGGTGTCGCCCGTCCAGGTGCCCAGGGTGTCCGCCAGCACGGCGTCCAGATCGATGCCGGTCAGGTCGCCGACGACCACCGCGGTGGCGGTGGCGGGGCGCACGTGGGCCTCGTAGAAGGCGCGCACGGCGGCCGAGTCGATCCGGGCGACCGTGTCCTCGGTGCCCTGGCGCGGGCGGGACATCCGCAGGGTGGCCGGGAACAGCTCCTTGGAGAGCTGCTTGGCGGCCCGCCGCTGCGGGTTCGCCAGCTCGTGCGGGATCTCGTCGAGCCGGTTGCGCACCAGCCGGTCGACCTCGCTGTCGGCGAAGGCGGGCGCGCGCAGCGCCTCGGCGAGCAGACCGAGCGCCTTGTGCAGGCGGGAGGCCGGGACCTCCAGGGAGACCCGCAGGCCGGGGTGGTCCGCGTGCGCGTCGAGGGTGGCGCCGCAGCGCTCCAGCTCGGCGGCGAACTCCTCGGCGGAGTGCTTGTCGGTGCCCTCGGAGAGAGCGCGGGCCATGATGGTGGCCACGCCGTCCAGGCCCTCGGGCTCCGCGTCGAGCGGGGCGGCGAGGTTGATCTCGACGGCGACCACCTGCTGTCCGGGGCGGTGGCAGCGCAGCAGGGTGAGGCCGTTGCCGAGCACACCGCGGTCGGGGGCGGGGAAGGCCCACGGCTTGGCCTCGCCGGCCTGCGGCCGCGGGTGGAAGGTCATCGTGACGGCTGCGGTGTCGCTCACTGCTCCGCCCCCTCGTTCTCGTCGCTCTCGTCGGACTCGGCGGACTCCTCGGAGCCCGGCAGCGGCTCGTACACCAACACCGCGCGGTTGTCGGGGCGCAGTCGGGCCGCGGCCACGGCCCGCACCTCCTCGGCGGTGATGTCGAGGACGCGCTGGACGGCGGTCAGCGCCAGCTGCGGGTCACCGAACAGCACCGCGAAACGGCACAGTTCGTCGGCCCGGCCGGCCACCGTGCTCAGCCGGTCCAGCCACTCGCGCTCCAGCTGCGCCTGGGCGCGCTCCATCTCCTCGGCCGTCGGGCCCTCGGCGGCGAACCGCGCGAGCTCCTCGTCCACGGCCGCCTCGATGACGGGCACCTCGACCCCGCTGGAGGTCTTGACGTCCAGCCAGCCCAGCGAGGGCGCGCCCGCCAGACGCAGCATGCCGAAGCCGGCCGCGACGGCCGTCTGGTCGCGACGTACCAGGCGGTTGTGCAGCAGGGAGGACTCCCCGCCGCCCAGGATGGTCAGCGCCACGTCGGCGGCGTCGCACTCGCGGGTGCCGTCGTGCGGGAGCCGGTAGGCGGCCATCAGCGCGCGCGCCGGAACCTCCTCCACGATCTCCTCGCGCAGCTGCTCGCCGATGATCTCGGGCAGCGAGCCGTCGCGGGGCGGCTGCTTGCCGTCGTGCGCGGGGATGGAGCCGAAGTACTTCTCGACCCAGGCGAGGGTCTGCACGGGGTCGATGTCCCCGACGACCGACAGCACGGCGTTGTTGGGCGCGTAGTACGTACGGAAGAAGTTGCGCGCGTCCTCCAGGGACGCGGCGTCCAGATCGGCCATGGAGCCGATCGGGGTGTGGTGGTACGGGTGGCCCTCCGGGTACGCGAGGGCGGTCAGCTTCTCGAACGCCGTACCGTACGGGACGTTGTCGTACCGCTGACGGCGCTCGTTCTTGACGACGTCGCGCTGGTTCTCCATGGACTCGTCGTCCAGGGCGGCCAGCAGCGAGCCCATCCGGTCCGCCTCCAGCCAGAGCGCGAGCTCCAGCTGGTGGGCCGGCATCGTCTCGAAGTAGTTGGTGCGCTCGAAGCTGGTGGTGCCGTTGAGGGAGCCGCCGGCTCCCTGGACCAGCTCGAAGTGCCCGTTGCCCGGTACCTGCTTCGAGCCCTGGAACATCAGGTGCTCGAAGAGGTGAGCAAGGCCGGTACGCCCCTTGACTTCATGGCGCGAGCCGACGTCGTACCACAGGCAGACCGCGGCGACCGGGGTCAGGTGGTCCTCGGAGAGCACCACGCGCAGGCCGTTGGCCAGCCGGTGCTCGGTCGCTGTCAGGCCGCCGGAGCCGGCCTGAGCTGTGGCCGTGTGACCCATGGGCATGTGGTCCCTTCGATCGCGATGTAGAGATTTCTGTCAGACCTGCCACTGTATGCAAGCGCGTCGGTCGCCGGATAAGTTCCCGGGTCACTCCCCCGAGGACGCCGTCCAGGGGGTACCCCAGGGTCGGAGTCGGCGTTGTCGGTGCCTCGGGCCACAATGGTCCGCGTCGTACCCGCGTCCCACCCGAGTTCCACCCCCGTCCCACCCGAGTTCCATCCCGAGTCCGACCACATCGAACCAGCCAGATCACGCCAGACCAGTCAGACTCGGCAAGACACAGCCAGACCCCAGCACACCCCATTCTTGGTTAAGGAGCCGCGCAGCGATGGCCCGCCGCAGCACGAAGACCCCGCCGCCGGAGGATTTCGAGGAGAAGATCCTCGACATCGACGTCGTCGACGAAATGCAGGGCTCCTTCCTCGAGTACGCGTACTCGGTGATCTACTCCCGTGCCCTGCCCGACGCCCGGGACGGCATGAAGCCGGTCCACCGGCGCATCGTCTACCAGATGAACGAGATGGGCCTGCGCCCCGACCGCGGCTACGTGAAGTGCGCCCGTGTCGTCGGCGAGGTCATGGGCAAGCTCCACCCGCACGGTGACGCGTCGATCTACGACGCCCTCGTGCGCATGGCCCAGCCCTTCTCGATGAGGCTGCCGCTGGTCGACGGCCACGGCAACTTCGGTTCGCTCGGCAACGACGACCCGCCGGCCGCCATGCGTTACACCGAGTGCAAGATGGCCGACGCCACGTCGCTGATGACGGAGTCCATCGACGAGGACACCGTCGACTTCACCGCCAACTACGACGGCCAGGAGCGGGAGCCGGTCGCGCTGCCCGCCGCCTACCCGAACCTGCTGGTCAACGGCGCGTCCGGGATCGCGGTCGGCATGGCCACCAACATGCCCCCGCACAACCTCGGCGAGGTCATCGCGGCCGCCCGTCACCTGATCCGCTACCCGCAGGCCGACCTGGAGGCGCTGATGCGCTTCGTCCCGGGTCCCGACCTGCCCACGGGCGGCCGGATCGTCGGGCTCTCGGGCATCAAGGACGCCTACGAGAACGGGCGCGGCACCTTCAAGATCCGCGCGACGGTGGCCGTGGAGAACGTGACGGCCCGCCGCAAGGGCCTGGTCGTCACCGAACTTCCCTTCACGGTCGGACCCGAGAAGGTCATCGCGAAGATCAAGGACCTGGTCGGCTCGAAGAAGCTCCAGGGCATCGCCGACGTCAAGGACCTCACCGACCGCTCCCACGGTCTGCGCCTGGTCATCGAGATCAAGAACGGTTTCCACCCGGAGGCCGTGCTGGAGCAGCTCTACAAGCTGACGCCGATGGAGGAGTCCTTCGGCATCAACAACGTGGCGCTCGTGGACGGGCAGCCGCTGACGCTGGGCCTCAAGGAGCTGCTGGAGGTCTACCTCGACCACCGCTTCGAGGTCGTCCGGCGACGCAGCGAGTTCCGCCGCGGCAAGCGGCGCGACCGACTGCACCTGGTCGAGGGCCTGCTCGTGGCCCTGCTCGACATCGACGAGGTCATCCGGCTGATCCGCGACAGCGACAACTCCGCGCAGGCGAAGGAGCGGCTGATCGAGCGCTTCTCGCTGAGCGAGATCCAGACCCAGTACATCCTGGACACGCCGCTGCGCCGGCTCACCCGCTTCGACCGGATCGAGCTGGAGTCCGAGCGGGACCGGCTGACCGGCGAGATCGACGAGCTGACCGGGATCCTGGAGTCCGACACCGAGCTGCGCAAGCTGGTCTCCACGGAGCTGGCGGCGGTCGCGAAGAAGTTCGGCACCGAGCGCCGTACGGTCCTGCTGGAGTCGGCGGGCACGGCGGTCGGGGCGGTTCCGCTGGAGGTCGCGGACGACCCCTGCCGGGTGCTGCTGTCCTCGACGGGCCTGCTGGCGCGCACCGTGACCGGCGAGCCGCTGCCCGAGGCCGAGGGCGGCGCCCGCGCCAAGCACGACCTGATCGTCTCGCAGGTCGCGGCGACCGCCCGGGCCGAGGTCGGGGTGGTCACCTCGTACGGGCGCCTGCTGCGGCTGTCGGTGATCGACCTGCCGCAGCTCCCGGACACGCACGCCGCGCCGAACCTGGCGGGCGGGGCCCCGGTCTCGGAGTTCCTCTCCGGGCTGGAGGCGGACGAGAAGGTGGTCTGCCTGACCTCGCTGGACGAGTCCTCGCAGGGCCTGGCGCTGGGCACCGAGCAGGGTGTGGTCAAGCGGGTCGTGCCGGACTACCCGGCCAACAAGGACGAGCTGGAGGTCATCACCCTCAAGGAGGGCGACCGGATCGTCGGCGCGGTCGAGCTGCGCACGGGCGAGGAGGACCTGGTCTTCATCACCGACGACGCCCAGCTGCTGCGCTACCCGGCCGGCCAGGTCCGCCCGCAGGGCCGCCCGGCGGGCGGAATGGCGGGCATCAAGCTCGCCGACAACGCGAAGGTGATCCACTTCTCGGCGGTGGACCCGGCCCGGGACGCGGTCGTGTTCACCGTGGCGGGCTCGCACGGGACTCTGGACGACTCGGTGCTGTCCGGGAAGCTGACCCCCTTCGACCAGTACCCGCGCAAGGGCCGGGCCACCGGCGGCGTGCGCTGCCAGCGGTTCCTGAAGGGCGAGGACGTACTGGTCCTGGCCTGGGCGGGCGGTTCCCCGGCCCGCGCGGCCACGGCGAACGGCACTCCGGCCGAACTCCCGCCCGTGGATCCGCGCCGGGACGGCTCGGGGGCGGCACTGCCCGCGACGGTCGCGACGTTGGCGGGGCCCGCGCTGTAGGACGGACGACGGCATTCAGGTGGTACGCCCAACGGGGGACGTACCACCTGAATGGCGACTAGTGTTTTCCCTCTTGGCACTGGTGGGTGGGGCGGGGAGAACAGAGCTGATGAGTCGTCGATCGAGCAGCGGACTGATCGGGACCTGGGCGGAGGCACAGCGCCGGCAGCAGCAGACGCAACTGATCCAGCAGCGGGAGGCCGAACGCCGGCAGCGGGCCTACGAACGGGACGTGGCCTGGGGGCAGCGCGAGCAGCAGGCCGCCTACAAGCAGCACCGCGACGCCGAGGCACGGCGGGCGACCGAGCGGCTGGACGCCCAGGTCGCCGCCCTGCAGGGCCTGTTGGCGGCGGGCTGCCGGGCCCCGGCGTTCCGGATGGCCGCACTGGTCCGGCCCGAGCAGCTCGAACCCTTCGATCCGGGGACGCTGGCGCACCCCGTGCCGATGCCGCAGCTGCACCAGTTCCAGCAGCAGAGCAGCGGCTGGACGCTGGGCTCGAACCGGCGGGCGCAGGCGGAGCGGGAGGCGCACGACCGGTACACGCAGGCCTGGCAGGCGGCGCACGCCGCGGAGACGCAGCGGCAGCGGCAGCTGGCGGCGTACCGGCAGCAGTACGACCGGTGGGCGGCGGAGCAGCTCGCCGGAATCCGCGGGCACAACGGCGGGCTCACCGAACTGGCCGGGGCACTGCGCGGCGGCGACGCGGAGGCCGCGGTGGAGTACTTCTCGGCCGCCCTGTACGCCTCGGCGGCCTGGCCGGAGGAACTGCCGAGGCAGCTGTCGGCCGCCTACGACCCGGCGCGGCGCCAACTGGTCCTGGACTGGGAACTGCCCCGGTACGAGGTGGTGCCGGAGGCCAAGTCGGTGCGGTACGTGCCGAGTACGGACCAGGACAAGGAGACCGCCCGCCCGGCCACGCAGCGGCGGGCGATCTACCGGGACCTGCTGGCGCAGTGCGTGCTGCTGGTGGTGCGCGACCTGTACGCGGCGGACGAGTTCGGCGTGCTGGAGTCGGTCGTGGTCAACGGTTTCGTGGACGCCCACGATCCGGTGACGGGGCGGGAGGCGCAGCTCGTACTCGCCTCGGTGTCGGCGGCGCGGTCCGCTTTCACCGGGCTGCGGCTGGAGCAGGTGAGCGCGGTGGACTGCCTGCTGGAAGGGCTCCGAGGGCAGCTCTCGCCGCGCCCCGACCAGTTGGCCACCGTGCAGCCCGGGCGCCGGCCGGGCGAGGTCGGCGGCGTGGTCAGCCACGGCGGGCACACGGGCGCCGAGGACGAGCCGGACCTCTTCGCCATGGACCCGATCGCCTTCGAGAACCTGGTGGCGGAGCTGTTCCGGGCGATGGGCATGGAGGCGCTGACGACGCAGCGGTCGGGCGACGGCGGGGTGGACATCGAGGCGAACGACCCGTCCCCGATCACGGGCGGGCGGATCGTGGTGCAGGTCAAGCGCTACCGCAACACCGTGTCGCCCACGGCGGTACGGGATCTGTACGGCACGGTCCAGGACAAGGGGGCGAACAAGGGGGTGCTGGTCACCACCGCGTCCTTCGGGCCCGGGTCGTACACCTTTGCCAACGGCAAGCCGCTGGAGTTGGTTCCCGGCGACAAGCTCGTGGAGCTCCTTCACCAGTACGGGTTGCGGGGGCGTCTGGGAGAAGGCGCCGCCGCGGGCGGCATACCGGCGCAGCGGACGCCCGAGCCCGCCCCTTCGGCCGACCACAACGTGCTCGGAATGTCCTGGTCGGGGGCGGTCGCGCTCGACGTGTGCGCGCTGGTGTGCGCGGGCAACCGGGTGCTGAGCGAGGACCATTTCGTCTTCTTCAACAACCCGCGGACTCCGGACGGTTCGGTACGGGCCCGCGCGCATTCGGCCCCCGACAAGGCGGCTCTCGAGGTCGCCTTCGAGGCGCTGCCCCACGCGGCCGACCGCCTGGTGCTGGTGGCCGCCATCGACCCTGAGGTCGATCCGCACGCCGACCTGGCCGGGTTCACGGACGCTCGGATCCGTCTGCTCGACGCGGCCGGCTCCGAGCTCGGGCAGCTGGAGGTCTCCGACGGCCGGGCGGGCGAGACCGCGCTGGTGCTGGGCTCGTTCCGGCGCCGGGCGAACGGCGACTGGGACTTCGTGATCGGCGGCAAGGGCTACCGGGGCGGGCTGGAGGACCTGCTGCGGGAGTTCGGCGTCGAGGTCGCCTAGTGCCGTGACCGGAGAGGTTCACCGGGTCGCGGCGCTCGGCACGGCACCTCGCCGCGTTGTCGGACCGCGCAAGTACGTCCAGTACGAGCCGCGGCCCTCCGCCTTGCGATGCACCGCACCGAACACCGCGCCCCGGCAAACCTTTCCGGCCACAGCACTAGGTCAACGCCTCCGGCGCGGGCTCCGAGGGCTGGGCCACGTACCGCAGGACCCCCCACATGCTCTCGGGGCCGAGCTCGTGCGGTGACTCCTCCCGGCAGGCCTCCAGTTCGCGGAGCAGGGCCGGGCCGTCGGTGCCGGAGCCGATCAGGACGAGCTGCGTCAGGCGCTCCTCGCCCCGCCCCCAGGGCCCCGGCGCGAAGCGGAGGAAGCGGCCGACCGCGTGGACCTCGTACCGCTCCTCGTGCCCGGGGACACCGAAGTGGACGAAGCCCTTGATCCGGTAGAGGCCGGCGGGGCGGCGGTCGAGGAACTCGATGAACCGGCGCGGTGAGAGGGCCTGTCCGGAGACGAACTCGACGGTGTCGTAGGCGGCGTGCGCGTGCGCGCAGTGGTTGTGGCCGTCGGCCTCCGCGAGCAGGTCCTCGAAGGACAGCTGCCCCCGGGTCTCGGTCCAGGGGCGGCGATCGAAGAGCAGCTCCGGGTCGATCCGCCCGTGGTCGGCGCCGACGACCGGGGTGCCCGGGGCGCACAAGGTACCCAGGACGCCCTCGATCCGGGCGCGCTCGGCCGCGTCCACCCGGTCCGTCTTGTTGAGCACCACCAGGTCCGCGACGGCGAGGTGGCGGTCGGTCTCCGGGTGCTTGGCCCGGGTCTCGTCGAACTCGGCCGCGTCCACGACTTCCACCAGCCCGCCGTACCGGATGGCGGGATCCTCGTTGGCCATGAGCATCCGGATCATCTCCTGGGGCTCGGCCAACCCGCTCGCCTCGATGACGATCACATCGATGCGGTGGACGGGTGCGGCGAGCTTCTCCAGGTACGCGTCCAACTCGCTGCCGTCGACGGCGCAGCACAGGCAGCCGCCGCCGAGGGAGACCATCGAGTCGCCGACCTGGCCGGCCACCGACATCGCGTCGATCTCGATCGATCCGAAGTCGTTGACGACGACCCCGATCCGGGTGCCTCCGCGGCTGGCGAGGAGGTGGTTCAGCACGGTGGTCTTGCCGGATCCGAGGAAACCGGCGAGGACGACGACGGGGATGGGCTGCCTGCTGTTCACCCGGTCGATCGTAGCCGGCCTCCGTCAGCCGAGCGGCGGCACCGGCTGCGGCGGGGTGGGGCCGGTGTATCGGGCGGCCGGACGGATGATCTTCGAGTCGGCGGCCTGTTCCAGGATGTTCGCGCTCCAGCCGACCACCCGGGCAGCGCAGAACGTCGGGGTGAACATCTCGCGGGGCAGCCCGCACAGCTCCATGACCACGCCCGCGTAGAACTCCACGTTGGTGTGCAGTTCGCGGCCGGGCTTGAGCTCGGCGAGGATCTCCTCGACCTGGCGCTCGACCTCGACGGCGAAGTCCACAAGGGGACCGCCGAACTGCCTCGCCACGTCACGCAGCATGCGTGAGCGGGGGTCCTCGGTGCGGTACACGGGGTGGCCGAAGCCCATGATCCGGTCCCCCGCCAGGACCCGCTCGCGGATCCACGGCCCGATCCGCTCCTCGGTGCCGATCGCGTCGAGCGTGTCGAGGGCCCGGCTGGGGGCGCCGCCGTGCAGCGGTCCGGAGAGCGCGCCGATCGCGCCGGTCAGGCAGGCGGCGACGTCCGCGCCGGTGGAGGCGATCACGCGGGCGGTGAAGGTCGAGGCGTTGAACCCGTGGTCGATGGTGGAGATGAGGTACCGCTCGACCGCGCGGGCCCGGGCGGGGTCCGGCTCGTGCCCGGTGAGCATGTACAGGTAGTTCTCGGCGTACCGGAGGTCGTCGCGGGGCTCGACCGGTTCCAGGCCCTGCCCCAGCCGGTGCAGGGCGGTGAGCAGGGTCGGTACGGCGGCGCAGGCGGCGAGCGCGTCGGCGGCCCGGCGGTCCGGGTCGATGTCGTAGACCGGGCGGAAGCCGGCAGAGGCGCCGAGCAGCGAAAGGCCGGTGCGCAGGCCGGCGAGCGGGCCGGAGAGCGCGGTGGCCCTCGCGAGGGCGGGGAGGGCGTCGCGCACTTCATCCGGGAGCCGGCGCAGCGGTGCGATCTCGGCCGCGAAGGCGGTGCGTTCCGCGGCGTCCGCGGGCAGTGCGCCGCGGAACATCAGATGCCACACGTCCTCGAAGCTGCGGCCGCCCGCGAGCTCGACGGCCGAGTACTGGCGGTAGTGGTAGAAGCCCTCACGGCCCCTGACGTCACCGAGTTCGGTTTCGGTGACCACGACTCCCGCGAGACCGCGGGGCACTTCGACGGTGGTGTTCATGGATCGACCATCCATGATGGATTGAATCCTTGTCAATGTTGATCGAATCAATATATCACGCCCTCTGTAAGGTGTGCGTCATGAGCGACGCGAGGGACGCCGGGATGGACGCCGGGATGGACGCCGAGACGGTCGGCGGGCGCAGGATCGGCACCCAGGAGGCAGCCCGGCTGCTCGGAGTGAAACCGGCGACCGTGTACGCGTACGTCAGCCGCGGCCAGCTCACCAGCCGCCGGGACCCGGTCGGTCGGGGCAGCAGCTTCGACGCCGCCGAGGTGGAGGAACTGGCCCGGCGGAGCCGTCGCGAGGCGGCCGCGCCCGCGGGCGGCGAGCTGTCCGTACGCACGTCCCTCACGCTCATCGAGGCCGACCGGTACTACTTCCGGGGCGTCGACGCCGTGGCCCTGGCCTCCCGGTACCGCTACGAGGAGGTGGCCGAGTGGCTCTGGACGGGGACCCTCGGCCACGGCGTGCGGTTCACCGCTCCCCCCGAGCCCCTGGCCGCGGCCCGGCGGGCGGTCGCGGCCCTGCCCGAGCACAGCGGTCCGATCGACCGGCTGCGGGTGGCGGTCGCCGCCGCCGCGGTGGCGGATCCACTGCGCTTCGACCTGTCCGAGGAGGCCGTACTGGGCTCCGCGCGCTGTCTGATCCCCACGCTGGTCGGCGCCCTGCCGGTGGTGGGCCCCGCACAGTGGGCCGGGGACGGCCGCATCGCCCGGCAACTGTGGTCGCGGTTGACCGCGCGGGAGCCGGACCCGGACTCGCTCGCCGCGCTGGACCTGGCGCTCGCCCTGCTGGTCGACCACGACCTGGCCGCCTCGACCCTGGCCGTACGGGTGGCCGCGTCGGCGCGGGCCCATCCGTACGCGGCGGTGTCGGCGGGACTCGGCGCTCTGGAAGGCCCGCTGCACGGCGCCGCCGGACGGCTCGCCCACCGGATGCTGGTGGAGGTGCTGGATCGGGGTGGGGCCGCTCCGGTGGTGGCGGAGTACCTGCGGGCGGGCCGCCGGGTGCCGGGGCTTGGCCACCGGCTGTACCGGGGCGAGGACCCGCGGGCGCGTGCCCTGTTCGACCGGCTGGAGGGCCTGGCGCAGGCGGGTCCCGCGCTGGGCGCGGCGCACGAGGTGGCCGCCGTGATGGCCCGGCAGGGCGGGCTGCACGCCAATGTGGACCTGGCGCTGGCGGTGCTGACGGTGTCCTGCGGGATGGAGGCGGAGGCCGGGGAGACTGTCTTCGCGGTGTCCCGGACCGCGGGCTGGATCGCGCACGCGCTGGAGGAGTACCAGGAACGCCCGCTGCGCATGCGGCCGAGCGGCCAGTACCAGGGGCCCCGCCCGCCACAGCCGATGCCGTAGCCCCCGGCGGCAGGCGGCGAGCCGTGCGGGCGCCCACCCCGCCCGGGCGGTCCGACTACGGCCGGCCCGGGGCGCCCAGCGGGCTGCGCCACCGCTCGGCGATGGCCGCCGCGCGGGCGAAGTGGGCAGCGGCCTCGTCGTCGCGGCCCAACAGCTCGGCCAGTTCACCGAGGGTTCGGGCGACCGGGCGGAGCGCCACGCTGAATCCCGACGAGGTCGGCGGGGCGTCACGGTAGGGCAGCAGGGACTCGTACAGCTCCTCGGCGCCCTGCCGCTCCCCCAGCATGACCAGGGCCATCGCGCGGAAGCTCGCGAGGACCTTGAAGAGGTAGTCCGGGCGCAGCGGCCCGGCCCGGCCGAGGATCTCGCGGGCCTCCTCCGACCGGCCGGCCGCGGCCAGCGCCGCCGCGAGCAGGTCCGCCGCCGGTGGCCCGAACCTCGCGTACGCCTCCCGGAACCAGGGCAGGGACTCCGCGAGCCGCCCCTGACTCGCCCGCAGAGTGGCGGTCGCGATCGCCAGTTGCCCCTCGGCGTGCGGCGAGCCCTGCCGGGCCACCCGTGCGGCCGCCGCCGTGTACATGCGTTCCGCGTCCTCGAAGCGCCCCTCGACGTGGGCCAGGGTCGCCGAGGCGATCGCCCCGACGGCCACCGGGCCGGGCATGCGATAGGCGCGCGCCAACTCGGTCGACCGTTCCAGGAGGGCGTGCACTCCGGCCACATCTCCTGCGGCGGCCAAGGCGGTGGCGCGGATGAACATCCCGTACCAGTGGTGGGCCGGCAGATCGTGGGTGGCGCCGAGCCGGTCCAGTTCGCCTCCCAGCTCTGCGCGTTCGCGCCATTCCACGTCGGCGTCGAGCTCCTTGACGAGGGTCGCGAGCGCCCCCGCCAGCAGCGCCGGCTCGCCGAGCTCCCGCGCGAGTGCGAGCGCCTCGCGGGCGCCGGCCCGTACCTTCGCCACCTTGCCGTCGGACAGCTCGGCGGCGTACGCCCCCAACAGCAGGCACCGTACGTCCGGTTCGTGATCGGAGCGCTCCAGCAGGCGTTCGAGCTGTTCCACCACGGGCGTGTCGACCATGCCGTAGGGCCGGGTCTGCCAGGGAGTCGGCTCGGTCCATGCCGTGAAGGCCCCGATCAGCAGGTCGTCGCGGCCGGCCGCGACCGCCCGGTCGATCGCCGCCCGGCGCGTCTCGCGGGCCGCGGTGACCGCCCCCGCCCGCACCTGGGCCCGTACCAGCCGGCCCAGCAGCTCCACGCGCTCCGCCTCCCGGTCGGCCCCGGGCGTCGGGGGGATCCGCTCGACGCACTCCACCGCCTCCGCGAGCACCGCCGCGGTCACGTCGTGGGCGAAACGGCTCTCGGCGAGGCGGGCCGCGCGCAGGCACTGGTCGACGGCCTTCGCCGCGGTCGCCGACGAGGCCGCGCGTACGTAGTGATGGGCGAGCGCGGAGGCGTCGTCCGGCCGGAGCCGCTCCAGGCAGTCGGCGATCCTGGCGTGCATCCGTGAGGCGCGCAGCCGGCTCAGGTCCGCCAGCAGGGTCTCCCGTACCAGCGCGTGCGCGAACCGGACCCGGCCGGGCCCCGGTTCGACCAGCAGCCCGGCCAACAACCCGGCCTCCAGCGCGCCGAGCACACCGTCCTCGTCGGTGTCCGCCGCCTCCACCAGCACTTCCACGGCGGCCTCCCGCCCCACGACGGCGGCCAGGCGCAGGACGGAGACCACCTCCTCGGGGAGCCGGCCGAGCCGCCGGCGCAGCACGTCCCGTACGCCTTCGGGTACTTCGGACAGGGCGACGAGCGATCCCTCACTGCCCAGCAACCGGGCGCTCTCCCGTACGTAGAAGGGGTTTCCTCCCGTGCGGTCGGCCAGCGCGGCCACCGTCTCGGGGTCGACCCCGGGGCCGCCCACCGCGCGCACCACCTCGGCCACCGCCGTCTCCGGCAGTCCGCGCAGCGCGACGCGGGCCGGCGAGCGCCGGGCCAGACCGGCGAGGGCGTCGCCGAGCCGCCCCTCCACCTCCTCGGGGCGGTACGCACCCACCAGGAGCAGCGCGGTCCCCGGGGGCAGGTCGGCCAGCGCGGTCAGCAGCGCGAGCGTCTCGGCGTCGGCCCAGTGCAGGTCGTCCAGTACGAGGGCCACGGGCCGTTCGCGCGCAGCCCGGGCCAACCACTCCCTGACGGCGCGGTGCAGACGGAAGCGCCCGTCGGCGGCGTCCTCGGCGGCGCCCGCCGCGTCCTCGGAGAGCAGGGGTGCGAGCGCGGCGGCCTCCTCCGGCCCGGGTGGGGCGTCCGCGGCGACGGCACGCAGTGCTTCGACCCAGGCCCACGCGGGCGGCGCGCCCTCGGCATCGGGGATGCGGCCGACCGCGACGAGCCAGCCCTCGGCACGCAGCCGCTCGCCGAGCCGGTCCAGCAGTGCCGACTTGCCCAGCCCCGCCTCGCCGGTGACCAGTGCCAACCCGGGCCCCGCGGCCCGCGCCCGCTCCCCCACGGCGGCCAGCCGGGCCAGCTCCTCCCCGCGCCCGACGAACAGCTCGCCCCCGGGAGCGAAAGGCACGGCGCCTGCCCCGGACTCCGCCCCACGGGCCGCACCCGGCTCCGAAGCCCAGGCCTCGGCCGACGGCGGCCCACCGATCCCGCCCGGCTCCGGAGCAGCGCCCCGACCCGATCCCGGCCCACCGATCCCGCCCGGCTCCGAAGCCCAAGCCTTGCCCGACCCCGGCCCACCGGACCGGCTCGACGCCGAGGCACCGCCCCGACCCCGCTCCGGCCCACCCGAGCGCCCCGGGCCCGGCTCGCCCCGCCGCCCTGGCTCCAGTGCGCCGGTCGGCCCCGGCTCAGCCGTGCCGCCCGCGCTCGGCCCCGTGCGCGGAGCCCGCGCCCGCGTGGCCTCACGCAGCACCCGCTCGTCCTGCGCCAGTACCGCCTGCTCCAAAGCCACGAGCGCGGCTCCGGGATCCAGCCCCACCTCCTCGGCGAGGACCGCCCGCGCCCGGCGCAACGCCGAGAGGGCGTCGGCCTGCCGCCCGGCCGCCCACAGCGCGAGCGCGTGCAGCCGCCAGGCCTCCTCGCGCAGCGGCTCCTCGCGGGTCAGGAGCGCGGCCTCGGAGACCGCCCCGGCGACGTCGGCGACCCGTAGCCCGGCCGCGACGGCCAGTTCGCGCGCGGCCAGGCGGAGTTCTTCGAGCCGCATGATCTCCGCGTGGCTCCACGGCTCGTCGGCCGCCTCCGCGTACGCCGGCCCCTGCCACAGCGCCAGGGCCTCGCGGAGCAGGCCCCGGGCGGTCTCCGGCTCGGCAGCGAGCAGGGCCCGGGCCCGCCCGAGCGACTCCTCGAAGCGCCAGGCGTCGACGGCGTCCTCGGGCAGCCTCAGCGCGTACCCAGGGGGCGCGCTGACCAGGAGGCGGGCGGGGGTACGCGGGGCACGGCCCGGTTCGAGGAGCCGGCGCAGGTTGGAGACGTAGGCCTGGAGGGAGGCCACCGCCCGGGCGGGCGCCGCCCCCTGCCACAGCTCCTCGATCATCCGGTCCATGGACACGACCCGGCCGCGCGCGGACACCAGCAGGGCCAGGACGGAACGCTGGCGGTGGCCGCCGAGCGGGACCGCCTCGCCGTCCCGCTCGGCGGCGAAGGAACCGAGTACGCGTATGTGGACCATGATCTGTCCAACCTAAACGGCATCGGTCAACCTCGGCCCGAATAAGGCCAAATGGCGATCACGCGACCTTCCAAGCGGCTTCCAAGTGGACGCCAAGAACCCTCCATGAGCCGGCCGCGAGCCTCTTGCCATGAAGACGACACGGACACCGAAGAGCGCACCGACCCGGCCCGACACCCACGAGATGGTCGTCGTCCACCGGGGCCTGCGCCGCGAGGCACGGCTGCTGGTCGAACTGGTCGCGGCCGTGTGCCCCGGCGACACCACCCGGGCTCGGATCCTCGCGGACCACTTCCGCGACTACCGGCTCGGCCTCCACAACCACCACCACGGCGAGGACGAGCACCTTTGGCCGCCCCTGCTCGCCCGCGTGGACCTGGAAGCCGACCTCGTCCTGCGGATGGAGGCCCAGCACGAGCGGGTCGCGGCAACGCTGACCGCCGCCGACACGGCCCTGACGGCATGGGAGCGCACGGCAGGGGAGGCCGAGCGGGACACGCTCGCGGCGGCGCTCGCCGAACACCGTGCGGTCCTCGTGGAACACCTCGACGAAGAGGAGCGCTCGCTCCTGCCGCTCGCGGCCCGCCACCTGTCCCCGCACGAGTGGGACGCACTGGGCGAGCACTTCATCGCGAACACGCCCAAGCCCAAGCTGCTGCTCTTCCTCGGCATCGCCCTGGAGGACGCCGACCGGGCCGAGCGCGCGTCGATGCTCGCCGCTCTGCCGCCCGCCGCGCGACTGCTCTGGTACGCGGTCGGGCGCCCCGCCTACGACCGCAGGATGCGCGCCGTCCGCCGCAGCACCGCCTCCACCGCTCGCTGACCCCTCCCGCCGAGACACCCAGGAGATCCGCCGTGAACCTCAAGAACCTCGCCACCGCCCTGGCCGCCATCGGCGCCGCGTTCATCATCTACATCGGGCTCAGCTACCTCCTCGCCCCACAGGCCACCGCCGGCGGCTTCGGTGTTCCGACCTGGCCGCAGCACGACGGCACCGCCTTCCTCGCCGTCAAGGGGGTGCGGGACCTCGCGACCGGGCTCGTCGTGCTGGCCCTCCTGCTGACCGGACAGCGACGGGCCCTCGGCTGGGCGATGGCGGCGATCGCGTTCATCCCGGCCGGCGACATGGCGATCGTCCTGTCCGCGGGCGGACCCGCCGGCACGGCGTACGGGGTCCACGGCTCCACCGCCCTCGCCGTCGCCCTCACCGCCGCCCTCCTACTGCGAGAGCGCCCTGCGACGCCGGCTCGCGTCGCGGCCCGCGCGGCCCGCACCACCCCCACAACCGTCTGACCCGCCCACACCACCCCATACGCGCCAGGAGCAGCCATGTCCTTGATCGTGCGCCTTCGGAGACTCGGCCGCAGCGAGCCGTGGGACCCGGCCCGGATGTGACAAGGGCGGTGCGCCAGGGACATTCCGCTTGTGCCGCGGCCGACCTACCGTTGGTACCCATGCGGTTCCCCCTCACGAGCGCTCGACGCCTCGGGCTGCCCAGACGGGCCGTCTCACAGATCCTGCTGGCCCAGCTGGCCATCGCCGCAGGGGTCGTGGTGCTGGCCACCGGGCTGTTCCTGGCACCGCTCAGCGCGCAGCTCGACGACCAGGCCATGCGGCGCGCCCTGGCCATCGCGCAGGGCGCGGCGGCGGACCCGTCACTGGCCGCCGACCTCCTGGGTTCCGCAGCGACGGCGGACAGCCCGGTTCAGGCCACGGCCGAGCGGCTGCGCCGGGCCACCGGAGCCGAGTACGTGGTCGTCCTCGACCTGGACGGCATCCGCCGCTCCCATCCCAGCCCCGACCGCATCGGGCTGCGCGTCTCGACCGACCCGAGCGAGGCGCTGGCCGGCCGCGAGGTCATGGAGATCGACGAAGGCACCCTTGGCCGCTCCGCCCGCGGCAAGGTCCCCCTGGTCGCCGCCGACGGGGAGATCATCGGGGCCGTCTCGGTCGGCATCGCCTACGACGGAGTCCGCGACCGACTGCTCGGGGCCATCCCCGGCCTGCTCGCCTACGCCGGCGGCGCCCTCGCGGCAGGCGCCCTCGTCGCCTACCTGCTGTCCCGCAGGATCCAGCGCCAGACCCGGGACCTGGCCTTCTCCGACATCGCGGGGCTGCTCGCGGAGCGGGAGGCGATGCTGCATTCCATCCGCGAAGGCGTGATCGCCCTCGACCGGCACGACCGGGTCCGCCTGGTCAACGACGAAGCCGCCCGCCTGCTCGGCCTCGCCCCGCAGACCCCGGGCTCCGCGGACTCCCCCGGCTCGGCCGCCGGCCTCGCCGGTCGCCCGCTGGAAGAGGTGATCGGCGCCGGGCGCACCGCCGACGTACTGTCCGGCCGGGTCACAGGACGGGACCTGCTCACCGTCCAGGGTCCCCGGGTCCTGGTCGCCAACCGGATGCCCACCGAGGACGGCGGCGCCGTCGCCACCCTGCGCGACCGCACCGAACTGGAGCACCTGAGCCGCGAGCTCGACTCCACCCGGGGCCTGATCGACGCACTGCGCGCCCAGGACCACGAGCACGCCAACCGCCTCCACACCCTCCTCGGCCTGCTGGAGCTGGGCCTGCACGAAGAGGCGGTGGAGTTCGTGACGGAGGTCGTCGGCGTGCACCGCACCACCGCCGAGCAGGTCACCGAGAAGATCCACGACCCCCTGTTGGCCGCCCTCCTCGTGGGCAAGGCGACCGTGGCGGCCGAGCGTGGCGTCCCCCTGCGCCTGGCCCCGGCCAGCCTCCTCCCCGACCGGCTGGTCGACCCGGGCGGCCTCGTCACCATCGTCGGCAATCTGGTGGACAACGCCCTGGACGCCGCCGTCGGCTCGGCGTCGCCCCTGGTCGAGGTGGAGCTGCGCGCCGAAGGCCGGACGGCGGTCCTGCGGGTGCGCGACAGCGGCCCCGGGGTGCCGGCCGCGCGCCGCGAGGAGATTTTCACCGAGGGCTGGTCGACCAAGCAGCCCGAGGCCCACCGCGAGCGCGGGCTGGGCCTCGCCCTGGTACGCCGCCTCGCGGAGCGGCAGGGCGGCAGTGCCCGGGCCGGCGGGGCAGCGGACGGAGGGGCGGAGTTCTCCGTCGTACTCCCGGAGGCCCTGCGATGAACGAGACCCCGATCCACGTATTGGTCGTCGACGACGACGTGCGTGTTGCCCTGATCAACGCGGCCTACGTGGCGAAGGTTCCCGGTTTCCGCGTGGCGGCCCAAGTCCATTCCGCCGCCGAGGCGCTGGAGTTCCTCACCACACATCCGGTGGACCTGGTCCTGCTGGACCACTACCTGCCCGACGAGAACGGCCTGGACCTGGTGCGCCGCATGCGCCAGCTCGGCCATGGCACCGACGTGATCATGGTCACGGCCGCCCGTGACCTCGCCACCGTCCAGGCGGCCATGCGCCTCGGCGCGCTCCAGTACCTGGTCAAGCCGTTCACCTTCGCCGGCCTGCGGTCGCGCCTCGAGGCGTACGGTGCCCTGCGCCGCACGCTGGACACCGGCGGCGAGGCCGAACAGGCCGAGGTTGACCGGATCTTCGGGGCCCTGGCCGCAGCCGGATCTCCGAACGAGCTCCCCAAGGGCCACTCCCCGACCACCGCGGAACTGGTCCGCCAGGTCCTGCGCTCCGCCGAGGGCCCCCTGTCCACCCAGCAGATCGCCGACCGCGCGGGCATCAGCCGGCAGACCGCACAGCGCTACCTGAAGCTCCTCGATCGCACCGGCCGCGTCACCCTGGCCCTGCGCTACGGCGAGACCGGCCGCCCCGAGCACCGCTACACCTGGCTGCCCTCCGAAGGGGCGTGACGGCTCATACCGCCCCGGCGCCGGTCAGGGAGCGGACCTCGGTCTCCGCGTGCTTCGCCTCGTCCGGCTCCTCCCCCGAGGTGACCGTGCCCAGCCAGCCCGCCAGGAAGCCGAGCGGGATCGAGACGATCCCCGGGTTCTGCAGCGGGAAGTACTGGAGGTCCACCCCCGGGAAGAGCGACTCGGCGCTGCCCGACACCACTGGCGAGACCAGCACCAGCAGTACCGCGGGGACCAGGCCGCCGTAGACCGACCACACGGCCCCGCGGGTGGTGAAGCCGCGCCAGAACAGCGAGTACATCAGCACGGGCAGGTTGGCCGAGGCCGCCACCGCGAAGGCCAGCCCCACCAGGAACGCCACGTTGAGGTTCTGGGCGAGCAGCCCGAGGGCGATCGCCACCGCCCCGATCCCCACGGCCGCGACCCGGGCCACCGCGACCTCGCTGCGCTGCCTGGCGTGCCGCCGCTTGAGGGAGGCGTACAGGTCGTGCGCGACGGAGGCGGAGGAGGCCAGGGTGATTCCGGCGACCACGGCGAGGATGGTGGCGAAGGCGATGGCGGCCACGAAGGCGAACAGCACCGTGCCCCCGGTGGAGCCGGCGCCGCCGCCGAGGAACGCCGCGAGCAGCGGGACGGCCGTGTTCCCGGAGGCGTTGGAGGCCCGTACCGCGTCCGGCCCCACCAGCGCTGCCGCCCCGAAGCCGAGCACGATGGTCATCAGGTAGAAGCCGCCGATCAGGCCGATCGCCCACACCACCGAGCGGCGGGCCGCCCGCGCGGTGGGCACGGTATAGAAGCGCGACAGGATGTGCGGCAGCCCGGCGGTCCCGAGGACCAGGGCGAGGCCGAGGCTCATGAAGTCGATGCGGGCGGTCCAGTCCCCGCCGTACCTGAGCCCGGGGCCGAGGAACCGGGCGCCGTGCCCGCTGCGTTCGGCGGCGCTGCTGAGCAGCTGGTCGAAGTTCCCGTGGAAGCGCAGGAGTACGAGCCCGGTCAGGGCGATCGCCCCGCCCATCAGCAGTACGGCCTTGACGATCTGGATCCAGGTGGTGGCCCGCATCCCGCCGAAGGACACGTACACGACCATCAGCGCGCCCACCCCGACCACGGCCAGGGTCCGGGCTCCGGTGCTCGAACTCCCCAGCAGCAGGCCGACGAGACTGCCCGCGCCGACCATTTGCGCGACGAGGTAGAGCACGGAGACGACGACGGAGGAGGTGCCGGCCGCGATCCGCACCGGTCTCTCGCTCATGCGCGCGGCGACCACGTCGGCGAGGGTGAAGCGCCCGCAGTTGCGGACCAGTTCGGCGACGAGGAACAGCACGACGAGCCACGCGACGAGAAAGCCGACCGAATAGAGCATGCCGTCGTAGCCGAAGAGGGCGATCAGCCCGGAGATGCCGAGGAAGGAGGCGGCGGACATGTAGTCACCCGCGATGGCGAAACCGTTCTCCAGGGGCGAGAAGAGCCGCCCGCCGGCGTAGAACTCCTCCGCCGACCCGTGCCGGTTGCGGCTGACCCAGGTGGTGATGCCCAGGGTCACCGCGATGAAGACGCTGAACAGGATCAGCGCGAGGCTCTGGTGCTCGGTGGTCACCGGCCGGTCCCCCTCGCGCGGGTCCGCTCCTGGTCGCGCTCCTGCTCGAAGACGGTCCACCGCAGGTCGAGCGCCGCTCGGTCCCGGCGCAGCCGCGCGTGCCGGGCGTAGGCCCAGGTCAGGAGGAAGGTGCTGAGGAACTGGCCGAGCCCCGCCAGCATGGCCACGTTGACCGCGCCGGCCACCGGCCGGGCCATCACACCGGGCGCGACGGTGGCGGCGACCACGTAGGCCACGTACCAGAGGAGGAAGCCCGCGGTAGCGGGGACGACGAAGCCCCGGTAGCGGCTGCGCACCTCCTGGAAGGCGGCGCTGCGCTGCACTTCGAGGTAGATATCGGACGCGCCGGGGGCGGGGCGGGCGGGCACCGCACCCGGCGGCTCGCTCTCGCTCTCGCCCCACCCGACGGCCGGCGCGTCGTACCAGGGATCGTCGAGCCGGATCGTTCCGGCATCGGGACCATCGTGCTTGTCCACCGAACTCTCCTTGTCCGCCGCCGCATTGGCCGCGTGCTCACAAGGATGTGCGGAACGTACGTTTCAAGACTGGTGTCCGGGTGCTCTTCACTCCTTCAGGTGATGGAGTGAAGAGCACCTCATCGGGGAGCCGAGACGGGCGGGCGCGTCAGGCGTCGATGCGCGAGCGGTCCAGGGTGGCCGCGGAGCTGGTGATGAACTCCTTGCGCGGGGCCACCTCGTTGCCCATGAGCAGGTCGAAGACCGTCTCGGCCGAGTCCAGGTCGCCGATGTTGATCCGGCGCAGCGTCCGGAAGCGGGGGTCCATGGTGGTCTCCGCCAGCTGGTCCGCGTCCATCTCGCCGAGGCCCTTGTAGCGCTGGATCGAGTCCTTGTACCGGATGTTCTTGCGCTGGTACTCCAGCAGGGTCTGGCGCAGCTCGTTGTCCGAATACGTGTACACGTACTTGTCCTGCCCCTTCTTGGGCTGGACCAGCTCGATCCGGTGCAGCGGGGGCACGGCCGCGAAGACCCGTCCTGCCTCGACCATGGGCCGCATGTACCGCTGGAAGAGCGTGAGCAGCAGGCAGCGGATGTGCGCGCCGTCGACATCGGCGTCGACGAGCAGGACGATCTTGCCGTAGCGGGCGGCGTCCAGGTCGAAGGTCCGGCCCGAGCCGGCTCCTATGACCTGGATGATCGCCCCGCACTCGGCGTTCTTGAGCATGTCCGAAACGGACGACTTCTGGACGTTGAGGATCTTGCCGCGGATCGGCAGCAACGCCTGGAACTCGGAGTTCCGGGCGAGCTTCGCCGTACCGAGGGCGGAGTCTCCCTCGACGATGAAGAGCTCGCTGCGCTCCACGTCGTCGCTGCGGCAGTCGGCCAGCTTCGCGGGCAGCGAAGAGGTCTCCAGCGCGGTCTTGCGGCGCTGCGCCTCCTTGTGCTGGCGGGCCGCGATCCTGGTCCGGGCGGCCGCGACGATCTTCTCCATCACGGCGCGGGCCTGCTGCTTGTCGTCGCGCTTGGTGGAGGTCAGGAAGGCCTTGAGCTCCTTGGTGACCACGGCGGCGACGATGCGGGTGGCCGCCGAGGTGCCGAGCACCTCCTTGGTCTGGCCCTCGAACTGCGGCTCGGCGAGGCGGACGGTGACGACGGCCGTCATGCCCTCCATCGCGTCGTCCTTGACCACGTCGTCCTCGGCGACGCGCAGCAGCTTCGCCGAGCGCAGCACCTCGTTCACGGTCTTGGCGACCGAGCGCTCGAAGCCGGAGACGTGGGTGCCGCCCTTGGGGGTGGCGATGATGTTCACGAAGGACTTGACGTTGGTCTCGTACCCCGTGCCCCAGCGCAGGGCGATGTCCACGCCGAGCTCGCGGGTGACCTCGGTGGGCGTCATGTGGCCGCGGTCGTCGAGGACCGGGACGGTCTCCTTGAAGGTGCCCGTGCCGGTCAGCCGCAGCACGTCGCAGACGGCCTTGTCCTGGGCGAGGTAGTCGCAGAACTCGCTGATGCCCCCGTCGAAGCGGAAGGTCTCCTCGGTCTTGCCGGCCCCGTCGATGCCGCGCTCGTCGCGGACCACCAGGGTCAGGCCGGGGACGAGGAAGGCGGTCTGGCGGGCGCGCTGGTAGAGCGTCTCCAGGGAGAGCCGGGCGTCCTTGAGGAAGATCTGGCGGTCGGCCCAGTAGCGGACCCGGGTGCCGGTCTTGCCCTTGGTGATCCGCTTGACCTTGCGCAGGCCGTTGGCGGGGTCGAAGGGGCTGTCGGGGCCCTGCTCGGTGAACATGCCGGGGACGCCCCGGCGGAAGCTGATGGCGTGCGTCGAGCTACCGCGGTCGACCTCTACGTCCAGCCGGGCGGAGAGGGCGTTGACCACGGAGGCGCCGACGCCGTGCAGGCCGCCGGAGGCCGCGTAGGAGCCGCCGCCGAACTTTCCGCCGGCGTGCAGCTTGGTCATGACGACCTCGACGCCGGACAGGCCGGTCTTGGGCTCGACGTCCACGGGGATGCCGCGGCCGTTGTCCCGGACCTCCACGGAGGCGTCCTCGTGGAGGATCACCTCGATGTGGTCGCAGTAGCCGCCCAAGGCCTCGTCGACGGAATTGTCGATGATCTCCCAGAGGCAGTGCATGAGGCCCCGGCTGTCCGTGGAGCCGATGTACATGCCGGGGCGCTTGCGGACGGCCTCCAGCCCTTCGAGGACGAGCAGGTGCCGCGCGGTGTAGTTGGAACCGTCCCGGTCTGCTCCGGACAGCAGCGCGCTGGAAGGCACGGACGTGTCGGCGGTCACGCAGTTCGCTCCTCGCTGAATTTCTTTTCTGGCCCGGTGGGGCGCAGGGGTGGCTCGGGTGCCGGTCGAAGGGTACCGAGGCCAGGTAGAGCCGATGCAACGCCACCCTCGCGCATTCCTCAGCCTAGTCCAGATCCGCACGGGTGTTCGATCCCCCGTGGGAGTGAAGCAAACATCACGTTCCCTTCCGCGCATGAACCATTTAGGGTTCGGGCACGTCCTCATGAACAACCTGGCACTCACGCCGGGGGAGGATGGAACTGCGACAAGCGCACGACTGACAACGCGAAACCGTAAAGCAACGCAATACGGCTCCTTCGCCGCCAACCGGCAACAGCCGGCCAGCTTCGGAAGGAAGTTTCGAGGAAAAGCCGCGAGCGGGAACGTTTTCGGCCTGGTTGGATGTTGACCCTGGTACGACAGCTCGTCGAGCTAGAGAAGAGGCGACGTGACTACTGTTCTGACACCCGCGACCCCGCTGACGGCCGCTGACCGATGCGACCGTTGCGGCGCCCAGGCATATCTGCGCGTCGTCCTGCTGAGCGGCGGTGAACTGCTCTTCTGCGCCCACCACGGGCGTAAGTTCGAGCCGGAACTCAAGAAGATCGCCGCGGAAATACAGGATGAGACCGAGCGGCTCACGTCCGCTCCGGCTGCCAATGCCGACACCGAGGACCGCTGACACAGGCCTAACCTCGCATCCGACGAGCCAGGACCGGCCGTGCCGGTCGACGGGCGGCATCCCTGAAACCCAGGGGCGCCGCCCGTCCTCGCATCCGCCCTCGGAGGCCGCCCCGCCCGATCCGGGCTGCCGGCCTCCGGCGCGCCCTACCGGGGCGCCTTCCGGACCGGCTCATCCGTTCGATACCCCTCCACGGGCCCTGCTGCCGGTACGTAGCCCCTCCGGGCGCCCGCCGCGACGTCCTGGACCCCGCCCTGCCGCTCGGCCCTCTCCGGGCCCCTCACGAAGTCGGCCAGTGGGGCGATCCGGGTGTACACCCCGGGGCTGTCGGCGCGCCCGCAGCCGCGCCCCCAGGACACCAGCCCGATGAGTCGCCCCTTGGCGACCAGCGGGCCGCCGCTGTCGCCCTGGCAGGCGTCCTTCCCGCCCCCGTCGTCCCCCGCGCACACCATGGACTCGGCGCGGAACTGTCCGTCGGCGTCCCCCGGGTAGGCACGCCCGCAGACCTCGTCCGACAGTACGGTCACCCGCGCGGCACGCAGCGCGTACGCGTAGTCGCCGAAGCCGCTCGTGTCGCCCCAGCCGTAGACGGCCGCCTCGGTCCCCGCCGCGTAGGCGGTGTCCCCCGGCCCGGCCATCGGGAGCACATGGTGGGCGGGAACCGCCTCGGCGAGCTCCAGAACGGCGAGGTCCCCGGCATTGCTCCCGGTGTCGTAGGCCGGGTTCACCCGTGCCGCGCGCACCGCGATCTCCCTGCCGTCCGTCGCCCGCAGCTCCGTACGCCCGGCGATCACCCGGAAGTCGGGGACGGACTCGACGGGGCCGCCCAGCACCTGGCGGGCCAGGCAGTGGGCCGCGGTCACGACGGTGGTCGGGGCCACCACGACGCCCCCGCAGAACTGCCCGCCCCGCGTACCCCCGAACCGGTCACGGCTGGCGAGGGCCACCACCCACGGGCTGTCGGCCACCTTCACCGGTTTGCCGCCGATCACCACGCTGTCCGCGGCTGCCTGCGGTACCTGGGCCAGCGGCGCCGCGGCCGCTCCAGCCGCCAGGGTCAGCGCTCCCGCCAGAGCATGGGCAAAGGGACGACGCATGAGGCCTCCTGACTCCGAGTGTGCATGACTCCACCCAGAGTGGGATGACCAGTGGCCGTGCGCACCCGCGCACGGCCACCGACGTACGGTCCCCCGCGGCGCCTACCGGTCAGTCCAGGTAGTCGCGCAGCACCTGCGAACGCGACGGGTGACGCAGCTTCGACATCGTCTTCGACTCGATCTGGCGGATCCGCTCGCGGGTGACCCCGTAGACCTTGCCGATCTCGTCGAGGGTCTTGGGCTGGCCGTCCGTGAGGCCGAATCGCATCGAGACCACGCCTGCCTCGCGCTCGCTCAGGGTGTCGAGCACCGAGTGCAGCTGCTCCTGCAGGAGCGTGAAGCTCACGGCGTCGGCCGGTACGACGGCCTCCGAGTCCTCGATGAGGTCGCCGAACTCGCTGTCGCCGTCCTCGCCGAGCGGGGTGTGCAGGGAGATCGGCTCGCGGCCGTACTTCTGGACCTCGATGACCTTCTCGGGGGTCATGTCGAGTTCCTTGGCCAGCTCCTCCGGGGTGGGCTCGCGGCCCAGGTCCTGGAGCATCTGGCGCTGGACGCGGGCGAGCTTGTTGATGACCTCGACCATGTGCACCGGGATGCGGATGGTGCGGGCCTGGTCGGCCATGGCGCGGGTGATCGCCTGGCGGATCCACCACGTCGCGTACGTGGAGAACTTGTAGCCCTTGGTGTAGTCGAACTTCTCGACCGCGCGGATCAGACCCAGGTTGCCCTCCTGGATCAGGTCCAGGAAGAGCATGCCGCGGCCGGTGTAGCGCTTGGCGAGGGAGACCACGAGGCGGAGGTTGGCCTCCAGCAGGTGGTTCTTCGCTCGGCGGCCGTCCTCCGCGATGATCTCCAGCTCGCGCTTGAGCTTGGGCGCCAGCTTGTCGGAGTTCGCCAGCTTGTCCTCGGCGAAGAGGCCCGCCTCGATGCGCTTGGCGAGCTCGACCTCCTGCTCGGCGTTGAGGAGGGGAACCTTGCCGATCTGCTTGAGGTAGTCCTTGACCGGGTCGGCGGTGGCGCCGGCGACCACGACCTGTTGGGCGGGGGCGTCGTCCTCGTCGTCGGAGATGACGAAGCCCTTGTTCTCGCCGCCCTCCTCTTCCTCTTCGGCCTCGGCCTTCGCGGCGTCGGGACCGTCCTCCGAGGCTTCCTCGTCGCCGGCCTCGTCGGCGTCCTTCTTGGCGGCCGTCTTCTTCGCCGCGGTCTTCTTGGCGGCGGTCTTCCTGGCGGGCGCGGCCTTCTTGGCCGCCGTCTTCTTCGCCGCCGTCTTCTTGGCGGCGGGCTCGGTTCCGGGCTCCTCCGCGAGAGCGTCCGCGGTCTCCGGGTCCACCGTCCCGGCCGCCGGGGCCGCGGCGTCGACGCTGCTCGTCGTCGTCTTCGCCACCGTCTTCTTGGCTACGGGCTCGGTGGCCGTCCGCTTGGCCGGGCTCTTCGCTGCGACGCTCTTGCGGGTGGTGCGCTTGGGCGACTCCGCGGCACTGACCATCAGCGTCACACCCTCTTCCTCGAGGATCTGGTTGAGGCTGCGCAGAACATTCTTCCACTGGGTCGCAGGAATCTGGTCAGCCTCGAAGGCCCGACGCACGTCATCGCCGGCGATCTGCCCCTCGGCCTTGCCCCGCTCGATGAGCGCCATCACAGACTCGGAATCGGCGATCTCCGGCGGGAGCGTACGGGATGTGCTGGCCGACACGAACAACCTCTCGGAACGATGGAAACGGCTTCCGACCCCGGGCCTCGTGGTGCTGGACCGGAGCCGACGACCACCGACTGGGGATGGGCCGGCGGCGCGGGCAGGGGCCGGGGAGCTGCACAGCACCCACAAGGGCTGCTGCATTCCCTCCGTCGGCCATCACCTCTTAGGTCATCGCGGGACCTCGCGGAGCGTTACGCCCAATCTTCGTGGCCCGAGTCACACCCCGTATGCACTGATGCCGGTCATAGGGCCATACGCCCGGGTCACGGCGCGATGTGGGCCCGGGAAAGGCGCCGCACGCCGGTGTCGCCGGACCCGACCGGGCCCGGCGACGTCGTGCACCCCCGCGCGTCCGCCCGTCAGTGCTCGCGCGGGGCGGGGACCACGCGCTCGACCTCCGGATGCACCGTCAGGAGCTGGCGCATGGCGCTCTCGGCGCCCGTCGCGTCCCCGGAGGCCAGGGCCTCGACCATCCGCGCGTGGTGCGCGACGCAGGTCTCGCTCGGGCGGTCGCAGGAGGTGATCGGGCTGCCGGAGACCTGGAGCGCGGCGGAGACGATGCCGGAGAGGTGCTCCAGCATGCGGTTGCCGGCGACCTGGATCAGGAGCGCGTGGAACTCGTTGTCGGCGCGCGCGAAGGTGATCGCGTCGCCCTGGCCGAGGGCGTGGCCCATGATCTCGACCATGTCGGCCAGCCGCTGCTGGATGTCGGGGCGGCCGTGACCCGCGGCGAGGCGGGCGGCGAGGGGTTCGATGGTCCAGCGGAGTTCGTTGAGCTCGCGGCGCTGGTCGTCACGCTGGGGGCCGAAGGCCCGCCACTCGATGATGTCGGGGTCGAGGAGGTTCCAGTCGGCGACGGGCCGGACCCGAGTGCCCACGTTGGGGCGGGCGCTGACGAGGCCCTTGGCCTCCAGGACCCGCAGCGATTCGCGGACGACCGTGCGGGAGACCTCGAAGCGCTGGCCGATCTCCTCGGGGACCAGGGGGCGGTCCGCGCCGAGGTCGCCGGAGACGATCATCTGGCCGAGCTGCTGGACGAGTTGGCCGTGCAGGCCGCGGCCGCGGCTGCCCGCCGCGCGTCGGCCCACACGGCTCAACTCGACGTCGGCACCGTCCCAGTGGGGCGCTCCGGCGCGGTCGGACCCGGGGGTCTCCGCGTAGGGGTAGCGGTCGAGTTCGCCCGGGCCGGCGAGGCCGGAATCGGCATGGCGGGCGTTGGTCATCATGGTGTGCGCAAGGGTACTCACGAATCCTTTGTCGGTCGTGCCTCCATGACCCTTGAGGTCTTTGGTGAAAAGCACACGAAAGGGTGATCGGTGCCACCTACGCAATTGACGACTTATCGTAAGGAACCGGGCCTTTTGCGGGGAGTTGCGGTCCGCTTCCCGCGAGGTGGACCGCAACGGTCCCGTACGCGACTTCTCCCGCATCCGAACGATCACCAACGGACCCTGCTGCGCAGTCCGGTGAACCCATAGGCGCACAACAGGACCATCAGCGAGAGGACGAGTGCCGTTCCGACGGGTTGGGCCATCACCCGCAGGGCCCCGAGGAGCAGGCGGTCCGCCTCGGGCGGCCACTGCACCCAGGCCAGGCCGCGCAGCCGGGGCCCGAGTCCGGTCATCGGGTAGGCGGACGAGCCCTCCAGCGCCCGGCGCACCAGCGGGACGACGATCACCGGTACGGCGAGCACCGCGGCCAGGCCGGCGGTGGCGGATCGGAAGACACCGGAGGCCAGGACGCCCGCCCAGCCGCAGCCGATGAGCAGCCCGGCCCAACTGGCGGCCGGGGACAGCCACTCCGCCGGGGTGCGCAGCGGACCGCTGTCGAACACGAGGGCCAGCGCGGCGGCGTCGGCCGTGACGACCAGGGTGCCCAGCAGGAGGGCGAGGACGGCGGACACGCCCAGTTTGGCGGCGAGCAGCCCCATCCGGCGGGGCACGGTGCCGCGGTCGGCGGCGAGCGCCGGGTAGCGGTACTCCTCGCCGAACGCCAGGGCGCCGAGCAGCCCTGCCCCGAGCGCGGCGGGTGGCAGCGGGAGAAGTTCCGGCCAGGCGGCGAGGAGCCGGTTCTGCGGAGTGTTCCCGGTCCGGGCCAGCACCAGGGCGGTGAGGACGGAGACGGCGACGACGAGGGTGGCGGTGAGGACGGGGGTGGCGGTGCCGAAAACACGGAGCAGCTCGTAGCGCAGCGGCCGGAGCGGTCCGCCGACGCGGCGCACCGCCGAGACGGGCCGCCGGGAGCGGTCATGCCGGGCGCGGCCACCGGGGAGTTCCTGGGCGGCCGCGCCCGTGGTCGATCCGGAGACCCGGCCGGACGCCGAGCCGGAGACCGCGTCGGCGGTCGTGTCCGTGGTCGTGTCCACGGTCGTTCCGGTGGTCGTCTCGGGAGCTTCGGCCGCGGAGCGGGCGTGCGGGAGCGGTGGCGTCGGCGCGCCGGCGTCACCGGTCTCGTCGGCGAGCCGGTGCACCAGCACCCCGTGCCGGAACGCCGCTTCACCGACCTCGGCGCAGTTGCTCCCGTACACCGACAGGCGGCTGCCGCTCTCCTCGACGATCTCCACCGAACGATGGGCGGCGCGGGCCTCGCGGCCCAGCACGTCGGCCAACCGGGCCGCGTGCGGGGTGCGCACCGCGACCCGCGGCCGCAGCCTGGTCCGGGCGAACTCGGCGACGTCCTGGTCGGCGACGAGCCGGCCCGCGGCGATGCTGACGACCCGGTCGGCGCTGCGTGCGGCCTCCTTGGCGTCGTCGGTGGTGAAGAGCACCGCGCCGCCGAGGGAGGCATGGCCGCGCAGCAGCCCGTGCAGCCAGCCGCGTTCGCGGGGGGAGAGCCCCGCGCCGGGCTCGTCCAGGAGCAGGGTGCACGGATCGGCGAGCAGCGCCGCGGCCAGCGCGACCCGACGCTCCATGCCGAGGGAGAGCGAGCCGAGCCGCTGGTCGCGCAGACCCGCGACGCCGACCACCTCCAGCATGGTGTCGGCCCGCGAGGCCGGTACCCCGGCGGCGGCGCAGAGCATCCGCAGCTGGTTGCGGACGGTCCGGGCGGGGTTGCCGGGGACGTCGCCGAGCAGCACACCGACCTCACGGCCGGGGTACGGGATCCGGTGCAGCGGGCGGCCGCGGAAGTAGGTCACGCCGCGGCCCGGATCGAGCTCGAGCATGAGCCGCAGCGCGGTGGTCTTGCCCGATCCCGGCTCGCCGAGCAGGGCGGTCACGGCCCCCGGGCGAGCCTCGAAAGTGAGGTCGTCCACGAGGGGCGGGGCGTCGTGGCGTGAGGTGCTGGTGAGTCCGATGGCCTGGAGCATCGCTTCTCTCGCGGGGTGTGAGACCGCTCTGCGGCAGGGTGAGTACCGCAAACAAGATAACGCGATATGTCCGATTTTCGGCGCAACCTGCCCGTCGGAACGTCAGACTTCCGGACGCAGCATCGGCGGGTTGAGCAGGGTGGCGCCGCCGGCTCTGAACAACTGGGCCGGGCGGCCGCCCTGACGGGTCGTCGTCCCTCCGGCCGGCACGAGGAAACCGGGGGTGCCGGTGACCTTGCGGTGGAAGTTCCGGGGGTCCAGGGCCACACCCCAGACGGCTTCGTAGACCCGGCGCAGCTCGCCGACGGTGAACTCCGCAGGGCAGAAGGCGGTGGCCAGCGAGGAGTACTCGATCTTCGAGCGGGCCCGCTCCACACCGTCGGCGAGGATCCGCGCGTGGTCGAAGGCGAGCCCCGCGGAGGCCTCGTCCACGGAGGCCAGAAGCTCGTCGACGGGGGCCCAGCGGGCACTGTTGGCATCTCCCCCGGCCCTGGGCGCCGGCAGGTCCGGAGCCAGCACCAGGTGCGCCACGCTGACGACACGCATCCGCGGATCCCGCTTCGGATCGCCGTAGGTCGCCAGCTGCTCGAGATGCGCCCCGTTGTCCACGCCCGGTGCGGCGGGGTCGAGCGCGCAGAGGCCGGTCTCCTCGGAAAGCTCTCGGGCCGCGGCCGCCCCCAGGTCCTCGTCCGCCCGGACGAAACCGCCGGGCAGCGCCCAGCGCCCCTGGAACGGTGGCTCACCCCTGCGGACCACCAGCGCACAGAGCGCGTGGCGCCGCACGGTGAGCACGACCAGGTCGACGGTGACGGCAAAGGGCGGAAAGGCCGACGGGTCGTAGGGCGACATGCCGCGATCATAGTCGTCTGCTTGACGATAAACAGCTCTTTGGTGACCTTGAAGGCACTGTTCTGGAGGCTAGCCTCCCAGTTGGAGCGCATCGGCCGCCTCCTCCACCATTGCGAGGCCCAACCTGCTGATCCGGACTGCGAACGGCTCCCCCGCCACGCGCAGGCCCGAGAGCCGCAGCGCGCCGAGGGGGGCGCCCGGGAGGGGGACGAGGGCGACCGTGCCGGCAGGAGCGTCGGGTCGGATTCCGGCGATGGCGGTCAGCGCGTGGATCCCGGCCGCCGCGGCCACCGCGGCGGGCCGGCAGGCCGCCGGGTGCGGGAGCGGGGCGCCGGTGGCGGTGCGCTGCTCGGCGGCGAACATCTCGGGCAGCCGGTAGCCGAAGGCCTCCGCAGCGTCCAGCAGGCCTCCGAGCAGGCCGGTGGCCTCCCGCTCGAAGCCCGCCTGGGCCAGACCGGCCACCGCCACCGCGCTCTCGTACGGCCGCACCGCCCCGGAGCGATGGCCGAACGGGTTGTGCCCCGGCTCCTTGACGGCCATGCTCCGCAGTCCCCATCCGCAGTCCATGGCGGGGGCGCCGAGCAACCGGGCCAATTGCTCGGTACGCGCCCGATCCAGGAGCCCCTGGGCGAGTCGACCGCCGCCGAGCAGTCCGGTGTCGAGCAGGTGGGCGGCGGCCCCCGTCAGTCGGGGCAGCGGCCTGCCGTCCGGATGCAGGGCCGCCGCGGGCCGGCCGCCGTCCGGGCCGTCGATCCAGAACCCGGCCCGGAACCGCTCCCGCAGCGCCGCCGCGCGCTCCCGCCACTCCTGGGCCCCGGGGCGCCCGCACGCGGCGAGGAGGTCGGCCCCGAGCAGGGCGGCGCGGTGGGCGTGGGCCTGGGTTTCGCAGCGCCGCGGCCCGGGATCGGGGTCGGCCAGGAAGCCGTCCTCCCCGAGCGCGCCGCGCAGCCACTCCAGGCACTTCTCCGCTGTCGGAAGCAGCCGGGCCAGTTCCTCCTCCGGCATCCCCCAGAGCCTGGCTTCGGCGAGCACCGTCGGGAAGGCCAGGGTCGCTTCCGTGCCGGTGCACCCCGGGGGGAGCTGCGGACCCGCTCCGCGCAGGGGCCCGGGGATCTTCCCGGCCTCGGGCTCCCGTCCGCCGTTCTGCGTCCGGGCCAGGATGCGCAGGGTGGCCACCGCGAGCCCGGTGCCGAGCGGCAGCGCCATCCTGGCGGCCCACAGCGCTTCGGCCGGGGCCAGCCCCAGCCGCCAGGGCACGCCCGCCGCGGCGAAGGAGTCGCCCGGCTCGGCGGGGTCCCTCAGCAGCAGCGCGCCCAGGTCTCCCACGCTGGTCCCGAACCACGCCTCGACCCTCGGGTCGTCCCCCTCGGCCCGGGCTTCGGAGAGCGGGTTCGCCACCTGGCCGGCGGGCGCCCGTGTGACGCGGTCCTGCGTGGTCCGCAGCTCGATGGTGCGGGACTCGCCGGGGCCCAGTTCGAGCTGCCAGCGCAGCAGCCCCGCCGAGGCCAGCGCGTCGTCCGGCGGCGGATCGGCGGCCGTGACGGCCTGCGCCTCGCCGTTGCTCCAGCGCAGCCCGGCGGCGTGCACCCCGGCGGGCAGTTCCGGTCCGGCCCGGCCGGCGGCCACCGCGGCCAGCTCGGCCAGGTCCGTGCCGAGCAGCACCTCCACCGGGAGGCGTACCGACCGGGCCGTGAAGCTGCGCAGGGTGATCCGCTCGGTGCCGTCCGCGTGCCGGACCCGTTCCACCCCGATGTCCGGGTCGGGCCCGGGCTCGGCGCCGGTGCGCACCGTCGCGGTGAAGGAGGCACGGTCGGCGCCGAGGCTGCGCCCCTGCACGGCGATCGGGTCCCGACCGCCGACCCGCAGGACGCAGCGCGACAACAGCCGCCGCCCCGAGCGGTAGACGCCGTCGATCCCCCGGCCGGTCAACTGGCCGTGCTCGGGCGAGATGACCAGACAGGGCGCGGCGACGCAGATGACGGAGCCGTGCACGGGCGGCAGCTCGGGCCTGCGGGCGGCGGGCACCCCGGCTGGGCGGGGAGGTGCGGGGTGAGACATGTGTCGCCTTGTCTGCGCTCCGGTCGGTTCGGCTGGGCAGCGGCGCGTCCGGGCCCCCGCCGCCCTCCAGGGGAACGCCCCCACCCCCGCCCGGGTCACGGGCTCCGAGCGGGCCTCGGCGCGCCCGGGGTGAAGCCCGCCCCGCGGGACCAGGCCCAGGGCGCTCCGGATCCGATGCACGGGGGTACGCCGTGAGGGTGGCCGACGCGGGCTCACTGGTCGCTCCTCGCGGTGCGGCGGGACTCGCGGCGGGTGCCGGCCCGGTCCCGCCGGCCGGGCGGACGGGTACCGGCCTTCGAACGCCCGCGTCGTGGCTCCCGGCGCCTGCGCTCCTCCCGCAGGCACTGCCGCAACCCCTCGGGGTCGATGCCTTCGTTGCAGGCGTGGTGGAGCAGCTGGGCGAAGCGGTATTCGGCGTCGGCCCGCAGGGCCAGTCCGAGGGCGATGCGGGCGGTCGGTTCGTCCCCGGTGGACCAGGAGACCCAGCCGGCGAGGGTGAGCGGGGCCGCCGCGTGCTCGCCGTAGGCCCCGACGCAGCGCCGGGCCAGGGCCCGCCACAGTCGCAGGGCGGGGGCCGCTTCCTCGCCCTCCATCCACTCGGCGGCGACGTCCCGGATCTCACGGTCCTGAAGGCCGAGGATCAGCGCCGCGGCCTCGTCGTGGGTGAGCAGCGCGTCGTCCCAGTCGTCGGCGCGGGGACCGCCCTCGGCGGGCGGGGCAAGGGTCATGCGCCGCATCAGGCTCCCGGCCAGGGCGATGGTCTCGGCGCCGACCTCCTCCCTGGTCGCCCCGTCGAGGATCTTCGGGACCAGCGCGGCGGCAGCCCGGTCGAGGGCTCGCTCCATCTCCCCTGCGACGGCCCCGCGCAGCGGTGTCAGCCGTCGCTCGATCTCTTTGAGCGAGCCCCGGACCTGGAGGCCCGCGAAGGTGGCGGCGGCGGCCAGCACCGAGGTACCGGTCGCGGCCAGCGGACTGCCCTCGGCCGGGCAGCAGCGCTCGTCAGGGCAGACGTAGGACCAGAATCGGCCCGCGGAGAGGCAGAGGGCCTCCAGCACGGGCACGTCCAACGCGCCGCAGGCCAGTCGGATCCGCTGGGCGAGCGGGCGCAGCCGCGTCATCACCCGCTGCCCGCTCTCCTCCCCGTTCGGCTCCTGGCAGAGGAAGACGACGATGCCGTCGGGCTTGCCGCCGCGCCGCGCGCTGCCGCGGATCAGGCAGTCCGCGACCTGTCGTGCGGTGTCCTCCCATTCGGAAGGGGTGGCGGGGATGCCGACACGGAGCCGGCCGCCGAAGCGGCCGCCCTCACCGTGCACGGCGACCATGACGAGGGAGTCGGTCGGGTGGAACCCGAGCATGTAGGGCAGCGCGTCGGCCAGTTCGGCCGGGCTGCGCAGGGTGATCTGCGGTTCGGTCGCGGCTCCGGTCGTGCTGACGGAGGGCCGCTCGGACGGGATGCGTGATTCGTGGCTGTTCGTCATGCCATGAAGATCCCGTCGGCGATCCGATCCCGAAAGCCCTGTGGATAACTCTGTTCACGTTTCAACATCCACAGGGTCGGAGTCGCATTGGCGCGATGTCAGAGGCATCGGGTTGCATGGGGGCATGAACGCAGACCTGAGGTCCTCGGCCGACTCCGTACTGGCCCGTCTCGTGGGCGACCCCACGGGCACCGCTCGGCTGCGCGAGGACCAGTGGCTCGCGATCGAGGCCCTCGTCGCGCACAAGCGGCGGGCGCTGGTGGTGCAGCGCACGGGCTGGGGCAAGTCCGCCGTCTACTTCGTCGCGACCTCGCTGCTCCGTGCGGCCGGCGCCGGTCCCACCGTGATCGTCTCCCCCCTCCTCGCGCTGATGCGCAATCAGGTCGAGGCCGCGGCCCGGGCCGGTATCCGCGCCCACACGATCAACTCGGCCAATCCCGAGGAGTGGGAGGGGATCCAGGCGGAGGTGGCGGCGGGCGAGGTCGACGTCCTGCTGGTGAGCCCGGAACGGCTCAACAACCCTGACTTCCGCGACCAGGTCCTGCCCAAGCTGTCCGCCGCGACAGGTCTGCTCGTCGTGGACGAGGCACACTGCATCTCCGACTGGGGACACGACTTCCGCCCCGACTACCGCCGACTGCGCACCATGCTCGCCGACCTCCCGCCCGGCGTCCCGGTGCTGGCCACGACCGCGACGGCCAATGCCCGGGTGACCGCCGACGTCGCCGAACAACTGGGCACCGGAGCCGGCACGGACGCGCTGGTGCTGCGCGGCCCGCTGGACCGCGAGAGCCTGAGCCTGGCGGTGCTGACCCTGCCCGACGCCGCGCACCGGCTGGCCTGGCTCGCCGACCACCTCGGGGAGCTGCCCGGCTCCGGGATCATCTACACGCTGACCGTGGCGGCGGCCGAGGAGGTCACCGCGTACCTGCGCCACCGCGGGCACACCGTCGCCTCGTACACGGGCAAGACGGAGAACGCCGACCGCCAGCAAGCCGAGGAAGACCTCCAGGCCAACCGGGTCAAGGCCCTGGTGGCCACGTCCGCTCTCGGCATGGGCTTCGACAAACCCGATCTGGGGTTCGTCGTGCACCTGGGTTCGCCCTCCTCGCCCATCGCCTACTACCAGCAGGTGGGCCGCGCGGGCCGTGGCGTGGAGCACGCGGAGGTGCTGCTGCTGCCGGGCCGCGAGGACGAGGCGATCTGGCAGTACTTCGCCTCGGTGGCCTTCCCGCCGGAGGAGCAGGTGCGCCGCACCCTCGACGTCCTGGCGCAGGCGGGCCGCCCGCTTTCGCTGCCCGCCCTGGAGCCGCTGGTCGACCTGCGCCGCACCCGCCTGGAAACGATGCTCAAGGTCCTCGACGTGGACGGCGCCGTGCACCGGGTCAAGGGCGGCTGGACCTCGACGGGCGAGCCGTGGGTCTACGACGCCGAGCGTTATGCCTGGGTGGCCCGCCAGCGGGCCGCGGAGCAGCAGGCGATGCGCGACTACGCGGCGGGCACCGGTTGCCGGATGGAGTTCCTGCGCCGCCAGCTCGACGACGAGGAGGCCGCGCCCTGCGGCCGCTGCGACAACTGCGCCGGGGCCCGGTTCACCGCGGACGTCTCCACCACCGCGCTGGACACCGCACGCGGCGAGCTCGGCCGGCCCGGTGTCGAGCTGGAGCCCCGCAAGATGTGGCCGACCGGCCTCGCGGCGGTCGGGGTGGACCTCAAGGGACGCATCCCGGCCGGGGAGCAGGCCTCGACGGGCCGGGCCCTGGGCCGGCTGTCCGACATCGGCTGGGGCAACCGGCTGCGGCCCATGCTCGCGCCACAGAATCCGGACCAGCCAGTTCCGGACGACGTGACGCAGGCCGTGGTGGCGGTCCTGGCCGACTGGGCCCGAGGCCCCGGTGGCTGGGCCTCGGGCGCGCCGGACGCACCCGCGAGGCCGGTGGGCGTGGTCGCCCTGCCCTCGCGCTCCCGGCCCCAGTTGGTCGGCTCACTGGCCGCGCGGATCGCGGAGGTTGGGCGGATGCCGTTGCTCGGGACGTTGGAGTACACGGATCAGGCCCCGGAGTTCGGACTGCCGTCCTCGAACAGCGCCCAGCGGGTGCGCGGGCTCCACCAGGCCTTGACCGTTCCCCCCGCCCTGGCCGAGACACTCGCGTCGGCAGCGGGTCCGGTGCTCCTCGTGGACGACCGCGCCGAAAGCGGCTGGACCCTGGCGGTGGCCGCCCGACTGCTCCGACGGGCGGGCGCGCGCGGGGTGTTCCCCCTGGTGTTGGCGCTCCAGGGGTAGCCGAATGCGTCATCTCCGGCGTGGCGGGGCAAGGATATGAACGGCATACCGATGGATTCCGGTCGACGGCGGCAATTGCTCGTTGCCGCACGGTCGGAGGCCACGCGAGAATTGGAGTGCTCCCGCTCGGCTCCCCGGCACCCTCCAGGGCCGCGCTGCGGCGCGCCCGAACTCAGCAGTGCCCGTCCGCGGGCGTGTACCCGAAGGGAGGACCGTGACCTTCGGATCCGCCCCGCCCTCGACCACGTCGCTGACAACGGCCACCGGTGGCACCAGCCGGCACGGCAGGCTGCTGGAACCCGCCGAATGGACGGCGTCGGGCATTCCCCTGCTCCGCAATCCGCGCGAGGTCGTCAGCGGGCTGCACTCCCGGCACACACCGGTGCCCTCGACGGCGGTCATCGCCGTCCTCGGCCCGGAGGAGCAGCTCGTGGCGAGCGCCTCCTTCGTGCAGCGGTCGGTCTCGGCCGACGGCTGGGAGTACCGCAACGCCCTGCTGTCCCGGCTGCGCCGGGTCCTCCCGCACGACCTGCGGCGACGCACCCCGGTGCGGACCGCGGTGTTGCTCTACTGCCGCGAGGGCGACGAGCGGTGGACCGAGGAGGACGGCGCCTGGATGTGGGGGCTGCGTGACGCCTGCACCCTGCACGGGCTGCGCTGCGGCGCGTACATCACTCTGACTCGCGGCGGCTGGCAGGTGCTGGGCGAAGGCCGGGGCGGCAGGCGGCCCAGCTCCGACTCGCGGCCGCAACGACTCGGCGACACCGCGGCCGAGTTCGCCCCGATCGCACTGCACACCGTCGGCGGCGCGGCCGAGGCCCTGCGCCGGACCGCGGCCCGCTGACCGCGCCGCCGGACCGCAACACACCGACCGCAACACACCGACTGCCGCACACTCGACCGCCGCACATCGACTCGCGCGCATCGACCTCCGCGCGCCGACCATCCCACCGCGGGCCGCCGGGCATGCCCAACGGCCGTACACCCTGGAGCGGGCGTACGGCGGATCAGGCCTCGGGCTTCAGCGGGGCGGGCTCGCGCCTGCCCCGCCCCACGCCCTCACCGGGTTACGGGGCGTCAGACGCCCGCACCCAGCACGGAGTTGATCTGCTGCGGGTCGCCACACACGATCAGCAGCGCACCAGCGCGCGCGAGCGCGACCGGCAGGGTTCCGACCAGCATGTCGGCCTCTCCGCCGTTGGCCGCGAGGACCACGACGGGGCGTCCGGCGGCACGCTGGAGCTGCGCCGCGTCCGCGTAGAAGACGTCGTCCCCGGCATCGTGGAGGGCCCAGTACGCGGCCTCGCCGAAGGACAGCTCGTGCGCGGCCCACGGGTGCGGGTCCCCGGTCGTGAGCACCAGGATGTCGCCGGGCGCGCGCCCGGTGTCGAGCAGCAGGTCCACGGCCTCTTCGGCCGCGTCCAGCGCGCCCTCGGCGGAGGCCGGGATCAGCTGGATCTGCGGCACCGCCGCCGAGACGGACGGTGCGGTGGGAGCGGTGGGGGCCGCGGGAACGGGTCCGGGGGCGGCCTGCGGCGCACGCTGCGCGGGCGGTGCGGGCCGGACAGGACCGGGGCGTCCGGGCCGCGGTACGGCTACGGGACGCGGACCAGGTACAGGGCGGGGGGTCGGCGCGGTGCGGCCGGCGGCCGGCGTGACGCGGGGACCCTGGGCACTCTCGTGAATCTGAGGCTCCTCGAAGGCGGGGTGAGAGGCGGGTTGATGTCTATCAAACACCGGTACGAAACGTACCGGCCGGTGGCACATGGGTGCGATCAGAAATCGAAGCCGAGTTGGCCTCCGTTTTCCAGCTCCATCGACTCCTCGCTGCGGCGCACCTTCTTCAGGTGGCGCCACCGGGGCAGCGCGTCGAGGTACGACCACGAGAGCCGGTGGTACGGAGTGGGCCCCCGTTCCTCAAGTGCCGCCCGGTGTACGGGCGAGGGGTAGCCGGCGTTGGCGGCGAAAGCGAAGTCTTCGATTCCGTCGCCCTGTTGGCCGAGTTCGGCCATCATCCGGTCGCGCCGGACCTTGGCGATCACCGAGGCCGCGGCGACGGCGACGCAGGACTGGTCACCCTTGATCACCGTTCGAACCCGCCAGGGCGGGCCGAGATAGTCGTGCTTGCCGTCGAGTATCACCGCGTCGGGCCGCACCGGGAGGGACTCCAGGGCCCGCTCCGCGGCGAGCCGCAGGGCGGCGGTCATCCCCAGCTCGTCGATCTCCTCCGGGGAGGCGTGCCCGAGGGCGTACGCGGTGACCCAGCCCTCCAGGACCTCGACGAGGGCATCGCGCCGCTTGGGCGTGAGCAGTTTGGAGTCGGTGAGCCCCGCGGGCGGCCGGCGCAGACCGGTGATCGCCGCGCACACGGTGACGGGACCGGCCCAGGCCCCTCGTCCGACTTCGTCGACCCCGGCGATGACCCTGGCGCCGGTGGTTGCACGGAGGGAGCGCTCGACGGTGTGGGTGGGTGCTTCGTACGGCATGGCGCCAGCAAGGTTACGCCGCCCCGCGCCGCCTGCACACCCCGGCCCGCCTCCAGCTCCGGCGCGGCCCGCGCCGGAGCCCCCGCAGGCCTGCCGCGAGACTCCCGCCGGGCCGCCGCGGGACCCCCGCCGGGGCGGCCGCGAGGCCGCCACCAGGCCGCTTCCCCGTCGCCCCCACCACGCACCCGGGCCGCTTCCGCGCCGCCTCCGCTCCACCGGCCGGGCCGCGCCCCACGTCTCACACCCTGAGCACCGGCACCATCACCTCATCGATCATCGCCCCGATCTCCGAGTCCTCCCATTCGCTTCCGCGCACCTTGGCGCCGTACATCAGCAGCGCCGGAATGACGTCCACGACGAACGGACTCGTCGCGTCCGCCCGCACCTCACCCCGCTCGATTCCGCGCCGCAGCAGCTTCCTGATCAGCTCCTGCGCCGGCTCGTGCAGCCCCGACCAGATCACCCCGTGGAAGCGGTCGGCATGTACGTGGTCGCATTCGTGAAGCACCGACCGCAGAGCAAGCCCGGCCCGCGACGCCATGACGTCACGCATCCGCACGCACAGGAAGAAGAGGTCCTCCCGGATCGACCCGCGGTCGGGGATCTCGCCGATCGGGGGCAGGCCGGACCGCAGCACATCGGCCACCAGGTCCGCTTTCGAGGGCCAGCGCCGGTAGAGCGCGGCCTTGCCCGTCTGCGCGCCCGCCGCGACGCCCTCCATCGTGAGCGCGTTCCAGCCGACCGTGCTGAGTTGTTCCAACGCGGCGTCGAGAATCGCCCGTTCGAGTTCGGGACCTCGCCTGCGCCCCGGAGACGCCGCCGACCAGCGCGAACCCACCATCATCTGAACCTCCCACCGGCCCGTGCGCCCACCGCGCGCCCCTCGCGCACATTTTCAGCCTTAGTGAACGCTTGCGTTCCCTAAGGCCTGGCTCCTACCGTAGACGGCAGTGAACGGATGCGTTCACTATTTCACTTTGGGGGGATCCTCAGTGACAAGCTCTCAACTCGCCACACCCCGAATATCGGGCGCGGCCCGCCGGGAGGGACGCCCCGGAGTGGCGCTGGCCGTCATCGCCGCATGTCAACTCATGGTCGTCCTCGACGCGACGATCGTGAACATCGCGCTCCCGCACATCCAGACCGCCCTCGCCTTCAGCACCACCGACCTCTCCTGGGTGCTCAGCGCCTACACCCTCACCTTCGGCGGCCTGCTCCTGCTCGGCGGCCGGGCCGGCGACATCCTCGGCCGACGCCGCGTCTTCCTGACCGGAATCCTGCTCTTCACTCTGGCCTCGCTCCTCGGCGGCTTCGCCCAGGAGCCCTGGCAGCTGCTCGCAGCCCGCGCGTTGCAGGGCGTCGGCGGGGCCATCGCCTCGCCGACCTCGCTCGCGCTGATCACCACCACGTTCGCCGAGGGCCCCGAACGCAACCGGGCCTTCGGGGTGTTCGCCGCCGTCTCCGCCGGCGGTGGCGCGATCGGCCTGCTCGCGGGGGGCATGCTGACCGAGTGGCTCGACTGGCGCTGGGTGCTCTTCGTCAACGTGCCGATCGGCGTGCTGATCGCGGTCCTCACCCCGCTGTACATCAGCGAGTCCGAACGCCACCCCGGCCGCTTCGACATCGCCGGAGCACTCACCTCCACCGGCGGCATGGCCTCGCTCGTCTACGGATTCATCCGCGCCTCCGAGGACGGCTGGCGCGATTCCCTCACCCTGGGCTCGTTCGCCGCGGCGCTCGTCCTGCTCACGCTGTTCGTGGCCATCGAGTCCCAGGCCCGCGAGCCGATCATCCCGCTGCGCATGTTCGCCGACCGAAACCGCGCCGGCACCTACGTGATCATGCTCAGTCTCGCCGCCGCGATGTTCGGCATGTTCTTCTTCATCGTCCAGTTCGTGCAGAACGTGCTGGGCTTCACCCCGATCCAGTCCGGGCTCGGCTTCCTGCCCGTGACCGTCGCCATCGTCACGGCGGCCGGCCTCTCGCAGCGCTTCCTGCCGCGCCTCGGCCCGAAGCCGTTCATGGTCACCGGAAGCGCCCTCGTCGGCGCCGGGCTCACCTGGCTGACCTTCATCCGGACCGACTCCTCGTACGCGTCCGGGGTGCTCGGGCCGATGCTGCTGTTCGGCTTCGGCATGGGCCTCAACTTCGTGACGCTGACCCTCACCGCCGTCTCCGGCGTCGAGCCGAGGGAGGCCGGGGCGGCGTCCGGGCTGCTCAACGCCAGCCAGCAGGTCGGCGGCTCGCTCGGCCTGTCCATCCTGGTCACCGTCTTCGGCACGGCCACCCGCAGCGAGGCCGAGAAGCAGACCAAGGCCTTCATGGCCCAGGCCGATCCCGGTCAGCTGGCCGCCGCCAAGGAGTCCGGTCGACTGCCCGACTACTGGGGAGACCTCGTGCTGGCCCACGGCATCTCCACGGCGTTCTTCGCCGCCGTGGCGATGGCGGGTCTGGCCCTGGCCACCGCCCTGCTGGTGATCCGGGTGCGCAAGAGCGACCTGGAGGCCCTGAACGGCTCCGCCGCGAAGGCCGGTCCGGCCGCCTGAGCACGACCGGTCGTACGAAGGGCCCTGGCCCGGGAGGATTCCCGCGCCAGGGCCCTTCGTACGCGAACTGCTAGTACTCGATACGGCTCCCGAAGGCGCCGAGGCGTGAGCACTTCTCGTACGAAACGGTCACCGGCCGCTCCCGCAGGATCTTCCGGGCCCGGTACTCGCCCAGGCTCATCGCGTACCAGGGGACCTCACCGGCCCGCGCCATCTCGTCGTTGATCCCCCGCAGGGCGCAGGACCGCTGCGGCTCGGGCAGCCCGTCGAGGGCGGGTACCGCGTCCGCGGACAGGGACTGGAAGTAGGCGAGGTCGATCTTGTTGTCGGCCTTGTAGCGCGCCACGTTCCGCTCGGCGACCATTCCGTCCGGGGACAGCAGGCCGAAGGCCAGGACGGTGGCGGCCGCACTGCCCGCGACCGCGCGCGGCAGCCATCGCGCGCCCAACACCCCTGCCGCCATGATCAGTACGATGACCAGCCCGAGCCACAGCTCCATCGCGGCCACCGACACGCGCAGCCGGGTCAGCCCGTACGCGTCCACGTAGAGGTCCATCCGGCGCAGCGCGGAGGCCACGACCACCAGCGTCAGCACGCACAGCACTCCGAGGACTACGCGGACGAAGCGGCGGTCGCCCGCTCCGGCACGCGGGGCCCAGCGCAGGGCGAGCGCGATGACGACGAGGGTGAGCAGGGTGGCCCAGAGCAACTGCCAGAAGCCCTGCCGGGCGTACTCGGCGTAGGTGAGGCCGGTGCTGCTCAGGACCTTGTCGTAGCCACCGAACAGGACCGCCAGCTGGACGGCGTTGAAGCCCGCGAAGAGCAGGTTGAGCACGATGAGCGGAAGCGCCCATTCGACGCGGGAGCGCGGCTTGCCCGGGGTGATCTCGATCCGGTCCCAGCGCAGCGGGGCCGCGGCGGTGCGCGCGGCGGCGATCGCGAGGACGGCACCGAGGACGAAGAGGGCGGTCCGGGCGGGCCCGTCCCCGACGGAGACGTCGGGCATGAGGTCGCCCAGCAGATCGGCGAAGGCGGCGTCGGCGGAGGCGAACAGCGTGCCGAAGAGCACCAGCAGCGCCACGGCCACGACGGCCGCCTTCACGATCGGCAGCCAGCGGTCCTTGCCGATCCCCCCGCTGCGCGCGCGCAGACCCGCCCAGGCCCAGCCGGTGCCGGTCACGGCGGACTCGACGAAGCCCAACGGGCTCAGCAGCACCCCGTGCCAGGTGCGGCTGCCGTGCAGAGCGAGCGCGCCGAGCAGGATGGCGGCCAGTATCGCGAGCGTGGCCGGCCAGGCGGAGTCGCGCAGGGCCGGCACGACGAGGAGGGCGAGGCAGCCGACCGCCCAGACCAGGGTCCAAGGGCGGGGCGCCCGGCGGGCCGTGCGGGCGGCGACGTACGCGGCGACGACCGCGGGCAGCACCGCGAGCGGCAGGCCGGGGCCGAGGCCGTCGCCGAGGAGCAGCGCGGCGGCGAAGCCGGCCGCGAGGGCCGCGACGAGCGTCGCGGTCCGCACGGGAGCGGCTTCGGCGGGACGCACCCGCACGACCCACGGGGGTGGGGCGGAGGCCCTGGCGAGGGATTCGGCCCGAGCCCGCTCCTGGTGCGCCTGCCAGGCGTATCGCGCGGCGGCCTCGGGAGGCAGCGCGGGCGGCGGCAGCGCGGCACCGGGGGACCCTCCGGACGGCGCACCGACCGCCGGCCCGGTCGCTCCGGCGGCCGGCGTGGCCCCGGCGGCGGCCTTCGACTCGGCTGCGTCCATGCCGTCGGTGTTGTCTGACATCGGTCCCTCCCCTGTCGGCCGCCCCGGGCGTTCAGGAGGGGCGGCGAAGCGGACAGCGTAGGCCGGTGCCAGGCAGTTTTGAACAGGCTCAAAAGGCCCTGTGGCAGGACCGTGACAATCGGAACGGAGCATCCCGTCAAGGGCGCCCCCGGCCGAGTCGCACGCCCTCGGCCCGAGTTGGAAGCCCACGGCGCGTCGGCCCCCGGGCCAGGTGCCACTTTGACGACAGGGCCTAGCTCGCCGCCCTCGGCAGCCAGGTCGGCAGGGCCTCCGTGCGCGCGAGCCACGCGGCCGGCAGCACCTCCGTGCCGCTCGCGCCCAGCACGCCGCCGACGATGGCGCAGGTCGTGTCGACGTCGCCACCCACCTGCGCGGTGGTCCAGAACGCCCGCTCGTAGTCGTCCAACGAACGCGCCGCCGACCACAGGGCGAAGGGCACGGTGTCGTGGGCGCTCGTGCGCCGCCCACAGCCCAGCACCGCGGCGACCGTGGTCGCGTCGCCGTAGTCCAGCATGTCCCGCGCCCGCCGCAGGCCGGCGCCCACCGCGCTGCGCGGCACCAGGGCGATCACCCCGTCCAGCAGGTCGGAGGCCTTCGGCGGACCGGCCGGATCCGCCGCGAGCGCGGCCGCCGCGGCGACGGCCATGGCCCCGCACACCGCCTCGCGGTGCTGGTGGGTGGTGTAGGCGGAGATCTCCGCCTGGTGCGTGGCCTGCTCCGGGTCGTCGGCGTACCAGGCACCGAGCGGGGCGATGCGCATGGCGGCGCCGTTTCCCCAGGAGCCCTGCCCGTTGAACAGTTCGGCGGCCAGCGTGCGCCAGTCCTCGCCCTCCCGGATCAGACGCAGCATCCGGTTCACGGCCGGCCCGTAGCCCCGGTCGAAGTCGTGGTGGTGGGCGAAGGAACTCGCGAGGGCGTCCTGGTCGATGCGGCCGTGCTCGGCCAGCACGGCCACCACCGAGCAAGCCATCTCGGTATCGTCCGTCCACTGCCAGGTCTCGGTACCGGCGGGCAGTTCGCGCCGCTTGAGCAGCGGGTAGTTCACGGGGACGAAGTACTGGGAGCCCAGGGCGTCACCCAGCGCCAGCCCTCTGAGGCTGGACATGGCGCGTGCGTAGCGCCGTTCGGGAGTGGAATCAGGGGTCATCGCGGGCCACTCTAGCCGTCGAGGTCATAAGGCTCGGGTGTGGTCCACCGCTCAAACGGGCGGTCCATCCGGTACCGGCCGTCCGGTCCGCGCACGAGCATCCTGAATTCACCGTTCCCGGGGTTGGACAGGGCCTCGAACTCGGCCACCGACCAGTGGAACCACCGCATGCAGAACAGTCGCATCGTCAGCCCGTGCGTCACCAACAGCACGTTCTCGGGGTGGTCCGGGGCCTCGAAGCTGCGGTAGAGGCTCTCCAGGAAGGCCCCGACCCGGTCGTACACATCGGCACCGGACTCGCCCTGCGCGAACCGGTAGAAGAAGTGGCCGTACGCGTCCCGGTACGCCTTCTGGAGCCGTACGTCCTGCCGGTCCTGCCAGTTCCCCCAGTCCTGCTCGCGCAGCCTCGGCTCCTCGCGCATCCGGACCCTGGTCGGGTCCAGCCGCAGTTCCCGGAAGGTCTGCAAGGTCCGCCGGTAAGGGGATACGTACGCGCTGATCGTCTCGTCGCCGAACAGCTCGCGCAGCCGCTCGCCGGCCGCCGCGGCCTGCTCGTGCCCCTTCTTGGTCAGCCGCAGGGCGTGGTCGGGCTCCCGCTCGTACACCGAGTCGTCGGCGTTACCTTCCGATTCCCCGTGCCGGACAAGGACGATGCGACGTGGTCGAGACATCCCATGACCCTATTCGGCCACCGGCGGGCCGAGTCACGGGCACGCCGGTCAGCCCTCGAGCCCCCACGCCGATCGTCGTACGGCCATACCGTCACACGGTCCAGGAGGGTTCCAGGTCCACGACGTCACCGGTGAGGGCTTCGACATCGGCCTGGATCTGGGCGCGCAGGGAGAGCCGCTCCACCCGCTCCTGCCGGTACTTGCCGTGCTCGGCGGCCGCGTGCCACATCGACAGCACCAGGAACTCCCGGCCCGGGGCCTCGCCGAACAGGCCCCGGATCATGCCGGGGGAGCCCGCCATGGCCGGATTCCACACCTTCTCCTGCATCAGGGCGAAGTGGTCGACCCGGCCCTCGCGGACCCTGGTGTGCGCGACGCGTACGACGTCGGCGTCGGTGAACCTGGGCTCGAAGCCCGTCTTCACGTCGAAGCGGTGGTCGAACAGGGTGACGCGCAGGTCGGTGTAGGTGCCGTTCTGCGCGGCTGCCAGCCGGTCGTGGCTGCGGGCCATGAAGGAGTCGTAGAAGGAGCGGCTCTCCCAGAACGCGAAGACATGCGCGACTCCCTGCCGGCCCCGGCTCCAGCCGCCGCCCTGCCCCCGGAAGCCCGGCTCGCCCGGCAGCCCCGCCCATTTACGCTGCCCGCGCTCGAACCCGCGTCGGTCCGTCACCGTGCAGCGAATCCACTTGACCAGCACTGCGCCATCGTACGGTCCCGGCGGGGCCCGGGTCAGTCCCCGGCGCGGTGGATCCGCACCACTTCCGCCCCGTCCCGCTCGGACAGCCGAAGCCCGAACTCCCCGTCGAGCACGGCGAGCAGCTCGTCCGGCGCCACGCTCTCCCGCTCGACCCGCCCGTCCGGAAGCAGCCGGGTGAGCTCCCTCCCGACAAGGGCCAAGCGGGCACGGTCGCCCGGCCGCTGCACGATGACCCGCGACACGAAGGCGGAGCGCGGGTGCGAGGAGCTGTAGTGGTTCAGCAGGACGTAGTCGACGGGGTGGTAGCGCTGCGGGGAGAACGCGTACAGGTCCCGCCAGGTCCCCTCGCGCAGGAAGCACAGCACGAGGATGCCGTCCTGCTCCTCGCGGACGCGGTACGTCCACTCCCCCTGCCTCACCTCGACACCGGGCCGCGCCAGCGGGACGGGCTCGCAGGGCCCCTGGTAGCCGAACCCGGCGTCACACAGCCACGGTTCACCCTCGACCGTGACCACGAGAACGGCGTGCGTCACGGCCGTCAGGGAGTCCCCGCGGGTGCGGTTGCGGGCACCGCGCCCGGAAACCTCGAAGCCGATCCGCTCCAGGGCGGCGGCCAGCAGCGAGTTCTGCTCGTAGCAGTACCCGCCGCGGCGGGCGTGCACGAGCTTGCCCTCGATCGCCTTGACCTCCAGCTCGACGGGGCGGCCGAGCAGCACGTCCAGGTTCTCGAAGGTGAGGGCGGCGGTGTGGGCGCGGTGCACTTCGTACAACGTCGCGAGGTCCGCCCGGAGTTCCCCGCCCCCGCCCGTATCGCCCCGCACGCCGATCCGCGCCAGGTACGCGTCCAGATCCAGCTCGTCACCGCTCCACATGACTCCCCCGTCCCTCCGTGACATGCGTCGTCACGGTGCCACCATTTGCCGTGAAATCCCGGGGCGTCATCGCTTCCCACCCCGCACAATGATCGCCATGACGGCCCTGCACACCAACCCTCTCTTCACCCGCCTCGCGGACGCCGAACGCATTCTGGTCGCGGGCGCGGGTGGTGGCTTCGACATCTACTCCGGGCTCCCGGTCGCCCTCTCCCTCATGCACCAGGGCAAGGAAGTCCACCTGGCGAACCTCTCCTTCAGTTCCCTCGCGGGCCTGCCCGTCGACGAGTGGGCGGCCCCCGACCTCGCGGCCGTCACCCCTCGATCCGCGCCCCGCCAGGCCTACTTCCCGGAGCGGACGCTGGCCCGTTGGCTGGAGATCCACGGCTACCCGGCCACCGTGTACGCCTTCCCCCAGATCGGGGTGCAGCCGCTGCGCGCCGCCTACCGGGCCCTGATCGACCTGCACCGCATCGACGCGGTCGTGCTCGTCGACGGGGGCACGGACATCCTGATGCGGGGCGACGAAGCGGGGCTCGGTACCCCCGAGGAAGACCTGACCAGCGTCGCGGCACTGGCCGCGCTGGACGACGTACCGGAACGCCTCGTCGTGTCGGTGGGCTTCGGGGTGGACGCGTACCACGGGGTCAGCCACGCGCTGGTGCTGGAGAACATCGCGGCGCTCGAGCGCGACGGTGCGTACCTCGGCGCGTTCTCCATACCGCGCGCCACCCGCGAGGGCGCCCTCTTCCTGGATGCCGTGGCACACGCCCAGGACCACACCCCGGACCGCCCCAGCATCGTGAACGGCTCGATCGCCGCCGCCGTCCGCGGCTCGTTCGGGGACGTCCGGTTCACCACCCGCACCAGCGGCAGCGAGCTGTTCGTGAATCCGTTGATGTCGCTGTGCTTCGCCTTCGACCTGCCGGGCCTGGCCGCGCGCTGCCTCTATCTGGACCGTATCGAGGACACCCACCTGATGCGCCAGGTCCATTCGCGGATCGCCGAATTCCGCGAGGACCTCGTCACCCGTCCGGCCCGCCGCATCCCGCACTGACAGAGACGACGAAGGGAGGGGCGCCGGCCCAGGGCCGGCACCCCTCCCTCACGGAGGTCATGCTTCGGGTTCAGCTACGTCGAACGCCGCGTCCGACGTGGCTCGCGCCCGGTTTCAGCTGCAGCCGCTGGTGGAGCCGCAGCCCTCGCAGATGTAGCAGGAGCCGGCGCGCTGCATCTTCGTACCGCACGAGAAGCAGAGCGGGGCGTCGGCGGAGACGCCGAGCTGCATCTCGACCAGTTCGGCGTTGCTGTGCGCCGTCTTCGGGGCCGGGGCGGCCGCGACCGGCTGCGGAGCCGACGGCACCGCGGCGAGCGGGGCCGACTGGGCCAGCGACTCGGTGTCCAGCTCGTCCTCGAGGGGCTCGTACGAGCCGGTCTCCAGGTGGCGCTGGCGCTCCTCGGCGGTGTGGATGCCGAGGGCCGAGCGGGTCTCGAAGGGCAGGAAGTCCAGCGCCAGGCGGCGGAAGATGTAGTCGACGATCGACTGCGCCATCCGCACGTCCGGGTCGTCCGTCATGCCGGCCGGCTCGAAGCGCATGTTGGTGAACTTCGAGACGTAGGTCTCCAGCGGCACGCCGTACTGGAGGCCGACGGAGACGGCGATCGAGAAGGCGTCCATCATGCCCGCGAGGGTCGAGCCCTGCTTGGACATCTTCAGGAAGACCTCGCCCAGACCGTCGTCCGGGTAGGAGTTGGCGGTCATGTAGCCCTCGGCGCCGCCCACCGTGAAGGAGGTGGTGATGCCCGGGCGGCCCTTGGGGAGGCGCTTGCGGACGGGACGGTACTCGATGACCTTCTCGACGGCGGCGCGGATGGTCTCCTCCGTCTTGGCGGTGACCTCCTCCTTCTCCTCTTCCTTCTTCTTCGCGGAGAGGGGCTGGCCGACCTTGCAGTTGTCGCGGTAGATCGCGAGCGCCTTGACGCCCAGCTTCCACGCCTCGAAGTAGATCTCCTCGATCTCCTCGACGGTCGCCGTCTCCGGCATGTTGACCGTCTTCGAGATCGCGCCGGAGATCCAGGGCTGGATCGCGGCCATCATGCGGACGTGGCCCATCGCGGAGATGGAACGCTCGCCCATCGCGCAGTCGAAGACCGAGTAGTGCTCCGGCTTCAGGCCCGGGGCGTCGACGACCACGCCGTGCTCGGCGATGTGGGCGACGATCGCCTCGATCTGCTCTTCCTGGTAGCCCATGCGACGCAGGGCCTGCGGAACGGTGCCGTTGACGATCTGCATCGAGCCGCCGCCGACGAGCTTCTTGAACTTGACCAGGGCCAGGTCCGGCTCGACACCGGTGGTGTCGCAGGACATCGCGAGACCGATGGTGCCGGTCGGCGCGAGGACGGAGGCCTGCGAGTTGCGGAAGCCGTTCTTCTCGCCGAGGCGCAGGACGTCCTGCCAGGCCTCGGTGGCCGCGGCCCAGATGGAGTTGTCGAGGTCCTCGGTGCGCGGCGCGACGGCGTTGGCGTCGGCGTGCTGCTTCATGACGCGCTTGTGGGACTCGGCGTTGCGGGCGTAGCCGTCGTACGGGCCGACGATGGCGGCCAGCTCGGCGGAGCGCTTGTACGCGGTACCGGTCATCAGCGAGGTGATCGACGCGGCGAGGGTGCGGCCGCCGTCCGAGTCGTACGCGTGGCCGGTGGCCATCAGCAGGGCGCCGAGGTTGGCGTAGCCGATGCCCAGCTGGCGGAAGGCGCGCGTGTTGTCGCCGATCTTCTGCGTCGGGAAGTCCGCGAAGCAGATGGAGATGTCCATCGCGGTGATGACGAGCTCGACGACCTTGGCGAAGCGCTCGGCGTCGAAGGACTGGTTGCCCTTGCCGTCGTCGTTCAGGAACTTCATCAGGTTGAGCGAGGCGAGGTTGCAGGACGTGTTGTCCAGGTGCATGTATTCGCTGCACGGGTTCGACGCGGTGATCCGGCCGGACTCGGGGCAGGTGTGCCAGTTGTTGATCACACCGTCGTACTGGATGCCCGGGTCGGCGCAGGCCCACGCGGCCTCGGCGAGCTTACGGAAGAGCGCCTTGGCGTCGACCTTCTCGATGACCTCGCCGGTCATGCGGGCACGCAGGCCGAACTCGGTGCCGTTCTCGACGGCCGTCATGAACTCGTCGTTCACGCGGACGGAGTTGTTGGCGTTCTGGTACTGGACGGACGTGATGTCGTCGCCGCCCAGGTCCATGTCGAAGCCCGCGTCGCGCAGGGCGCGGATCTTCTCCTCTTCCTTCACCTTGGTCTCGATGAAGGCCTCGACGTCCGGGTGGTCCACGTCCAGGACGACCATCTTGGCCGCGCGGCGGGTGGCGCCGCCCGACTTGATCGTTCCTGCGGACGCGTCGGCGCCACGCATGAAGGAGACCGGGCCGGAGGCGTTGCCACCGGAGGAGAGGAGCTCCTTGGAGGAGCGGATGCGGGAGAGGTTCAGGCCGGCGCCGGAGCCGCCCTTGAAGATCATTCCCTCTTCCTTGTACCAGTCGAGGATCGACTCCATGGAGTCGTCGACGGCCAGGATGAAGCAGGCGGAGACCTGCTGCGGCTGGGGGGTGCCGACGTTGAACCACACCGGGGAGTTGAAGCTGAAGATCTGGTGCAGGAGGGCGTACGTGAGCTCGTGCTCGAAGATCTCCGCGTCGGCGGGCGACGAGAAGTAGTCGAAGTCCTCGCCGGCCTTCGTGTACGTCTTCACGATCCGGTCGATGAGCTGCTTCAGACCGGTCTCGCGCTGCGGGGTGCCGACCGCGCCGCGGAAGTACTTGCTGGTGACGATGTTGACCGCGTTCACCGACCAGAAGTCGGGGAACTCGACGCCGCGCTGCTCGAAGTTGACCGAGCCGTCGCGCCAGTTGGTCATGACGACGTCACGGCGCTCCCAGCTCACCTCGTCGTAGGGGTGCACGCCCGGGGTGGTGTGGATGCGCTCGATACGCAGGCCGCCCTTGGCAGCCTTGGTCCCCTTGGCGCGGGAACCACGTGCCGAGCCGCTCGCCGTCTCTGTCATGCCGCTTCCTCCCATATGCGGGCAAAAACGCCCTAAAGTGCCAGCGCTATTCCGTGGCACGGTGTTGTGTATCTGTATCTACGTCTCTTCGCTCGACTGACCGGCCACACCGCGGTGCGCGAGCACTGCGGCGAAGGCCGTCCGGTCAGCCGGCGGCGGAGGCGGGCACGGGGACCGAACCGGTCCCACCGGGCTCGCACTCTTCGGGATGAGGCCGCCGCTCGCGCAGTTCCACGATGGCGGTCTCGAAGTCTTCAAGGGTGTCGAACGCTTTGTAAACGGACGCGAAGCGCAGGTACGCGACCAGGTCGAGCTCCTGCAACGGGCCGAGGATGGCCAGACCCACGTCGTGGGTGGTCAGCTCGGCACTCCCGGTGGCGCGCACCGCCTCCTCGACCCGCTGGCCGAGCTTGGCGAGGGCGTCCTCGGTGACCGGCCGCCCCTGGCACGCCTTGCGCACGCCGGAGATGACCTTGGTACGGCTGAAGGGTTCGGTCACCCCGCTGCGCTTGATCACCATCAGCGAGGCCGTCTCCACCGTCGTGAAGCGACGGGAGCAGTCGGGGCACTGACGGCGCCTGCGGATCGACGTGCCGTCGTCCGTGGTGCGACTGTCGACGACGCGGCTGTCGGGGTGCCTGCAGAAGGGGCAGTGCATGGTTCCCTCACCCTCCCTCTTGGCACGACTGAATCACCCCACGTGGCCCCTGAACGACAGGAGACAGGCTCTGTCGGGGGCTCGTGAAGCAGCCACAAGCATATGCGATGTCGGGACCCCCGGCAGACCGAGGACCACAACTTCTGGGTGGCAGCGCCTATCCAACCACTAGATCTTGGGTTGTGACGGATTTACCCCACTCCGCGTGTCGCACCGTCCGATAGCCGGATACGGGGCTCCGCGGTGCCACACTTGGCGCAGCCCTGCCGGTGGCGACCCGACCGGGAAGGGTACCGTAAGCAGCGGACACCGAGCCGAACCCGCGTTCGGTGGACCGAGCGTCTATACACCCCTCGAAATACACACGCAGGACGATCTGCGATTTTTCACTCGAACGTGTGTTTGGCGCAACCTTTCGAAAGCTACTACCGTTGTCCAGCTAGGGAGAACATTTCGAGAGGGGCCGACGTGACCACGACCGCAGACAGTGCCACCATCACTGCCCAGAACCGCTCCCAGAGCCGACTCGAGCCGGTGCATGCCATGAACGACGCAAACCTGAACCCGGAAGCGGACCCCGTGGTACGCCCCGCGCGCTCGCTGCCAGGTCGACCTCCAGGCATCCGCGCCGACAGCTCCGGGCTCACGGACCGGCAGCGGAGGGTCATCGAGGTCATTCGCGACTCCGTGCAGCGTCGGGGTTACCCGCCGTCCATGCGGGAGATCGGCCAGGCCGTCGGTCTGTCGAGCACGTCGTCCGTCGCCCACCAGCTGATGGCTCTGGAGCGGAAGGGCTTCCTGCGGCGCGACCCGCACCGCCCCCGCGCGTACGAGGTCCGCGGCTCCGACCAGCCGAGCTCGCAGCCCACGGACACCACGGGCAAGCCCGCCGCGTCCTACGTTCCCCTGGTCGGTCGGATCGCGGCCGGCGGCCCGATCCTCGCCGAGGAGTCGGTGGAGGACGTGTTCCCGCTCCCCCGCCAGCTCGTGGGTGACGGCGAGCTCTTCGTCCTCAAGGTCGTCGGCGACTCGATGATCGAGGCCGCCATCTGCGACGGCGACTGGGTCACGGTCCGTCGCCAGCCGGTCGCGGAGAACGGCGACATCGTCGCCGCGATGCTGGACGGCGAGGCCACCGTCAAGCGCTTCAAGCGCGAGGACGGCCACGTCTGGCTCCTCCCGCACAACTCCGCCTACCAGCCGATTCCCGGCGACGAGGCGACCATCCTCGGCAAGGTCGTGGCGGTACTGCGTCGGGTCTGACCCCCGCGCCTCCATCCAGCCCCCGGGACCCACTGCGCCGGTCCCGGGGGTTGTTGTGTGTGGAGTGGAGCCGCCATGGAGCCGGTTCGTCCGGCTACTTCCCGTCGGCCTTCGCCGCGGCATCGATCGAGGCGAGCGAGCGGCGGGCCTGGTTGCGGTCCGTGGTGTACCAGAAGTCCGGCAGCGTGGCCCGCAGGAAGCTCCCGTACCGGGCCGTGGCCAGCCGGGGGTCCAGCACGGCGACGACGCCCCGATCGCCCATGGCCCGTACGAGGCGCCCCGCGCCCTGCGCCATCAGCAGGGCGGCGTGGGTGGCCGCCACGGCCATGAAGCCGTTGCCCCCGTGCTCCTCCACCGACTTCTGGCGGGCGCTCATCAACGGGTCGTCGGGGCGCGGGAAGGGGATCCGGTCCATGACCACGAGCTGGCAGCTGGGGCCGGGCACGTCCACGCCCTGCCAGAGCGACAGCGTTCCGAACAGGCAGGTCTTCGGGTCGGCCGCGAATGCCTTGATCAGCTCGCCGAGCGTCTCCTCGCCCTGGAGCAGGATCGGGTTGTCGAGCCGGCCGCGCAGCTCCTCGGCGGCCGCCTTGGCGCCGCGCATCGAGGAGAACAGCCCGAGGGTGCGGCCGCCGGCGGCCTCGATCAGCTCGGCGAGCTCGTCCATCATGTCGCCGCGGGTGCCCTCGCGGCCCGGTGTGGCCAGGTGCTTGGCGACGTAGAGGATGCCCTGCTTCGGGTAGTCGAAGGGCGAGCCGACGTCCAGCCCCTTCCACGCCGGTACGTCGTCCCCTTCGACCCCTTCCGGGGAGAGCCCCAGCGAGGCCGCGACGCCGTTGAAGTCGCCGCCGAGCTTGAGGGTGGCCGAGGTGAGGACCACCGAGCGGTCCTCGAACAGCTTCTCGCGCAGCAGGCCGGACACCGACAGCGGGGCGACGCGGAGGGTGGCGCCGAAGCGGTCGTGGCGCTCGTACCAGACGACGTCGTACTCGGAACCGTTGGTGATCCGCTCGGCCACCGTGTGGATGCTCTCCACCGCGGCCAGGGCCTGCTTGCGGACGGCGTCCTCGTCGTGGACGGACTTGTCGCGGGTCGCGCCGATCGCGGAGATCACGTTCCGCGCGGCGTCCCGCAGGGCCATCAGCGCGTAGCCGAGGTCTTCGGGGATCTCCTCCAGGCGGCCCGGGAGCGCCAGCTCCATGACCCGTTCGAAGGACTCGGAGGCCGTCTGGAGGGCGTCCGCGACCTTCTCGTCGACGAGCTTGGCCGCACGCTTCACGGCCCGGTTGACCTGCCCGGGGGTGAGCTCGCCGGTGGCGACGCCGGTCACCCTGGAGACCAGCTCGTGGGCCTCGTCCACGATCAGTACCTCGTGCTGGGGCAGCACGGGGGCGCCCTCGATGGCGTCGATGGCGAGCAGGGCGTGGTTGGTGACGACCACGTCCGCGAGCTTCGCCCGCTCGCGGGCGGCCTCCGCGAAGCACTCGGCCCCGTACGCGCACTTCGTGGCGCCCAGGCACTCGCGGGAGGAGACGGAGATCTGTCCCCAGGCCTTGTCGGAGACGCCCGGGGTGAGGTCGTCGCGGTCGCCGGTCTCCGTCTCGTCGGCCCAGTCGCGCAGGCGCAGCAGGTCCTTGCCGAGCTTGCTCGTGGGGGTGGCCGCCTCGAACTGGTCGAAGAGGCCCTCCTCCTCGTCCTGCGGAGCGCCCTCGTGCAGGCGGTGCAGGCACAGGTAGTTCGACCGGCCCTTGAGCATGGCGAACTGCGGGCGGCGGCGCAGCTGCGGATGCAGCGCTTCCACCGTCCGGGGCAGGTCGCGCTCGACGAGCTGCCGCTGGAGGGCGAGGGTCGCGGTGGCCACGACCACCCGCTCGCCGTGGGCGAGGGCCGGCACCAGGTAGCCGAGCGACTTTCCGGTGCCGGTGCCGGCCTGGATGAGCCGGTGGGAGTTGTCGTCGATCGCTTCGGCGACGGCTTCGGCCATGGCCACCTGGCCGGGGCGCTCCGTACCGCCGACGGCGGAGACGGCGGCGTGCAGCAGGTCGGGGAGGGAGGGCTTCGTCATAGCACTGCCAACCCTACGGGGCCCCACCGACAGTGAGCGCACCGGCGAAGAATCAAGGCCGGTACAAGGGGTTGGGTACGGTGCCGTGCTGCACGGCGTGCGGGCGGTCGGGGCGGTCGCGGTAGCCGTCCTCGTAGAGCCGGTTCCGGTTCAGGCAGAGGCGTCCGATGCGCTCGCCGAGCAGGTCGAAGAGCTCGTAGCGGTCCTTGAGCTCCGGGAAACGGGCTTGGTGGCGCACGATCTCCGCCCGTACGAGGGACCAGAACTCGGCCTCCGGGACGTCGAGGCGGTCCTCGCACAGGGCGGAGAGGTAGCGGAAGACGCCCACGAAGAGCCCGGAGTGGATGAACTGGGGCAGGAAGTCGGCGGGCTCGGTGAGGAGGACGGAGCGGACCTCCTCGGGCAGGGAGGCCAGCTCGGGCAGCGGTTCGTCGCTGATGTTGATGTCGTCCACGAAGTCCTTGACCGCCAGCCGGACGGGCACCTCGTGTTCGTCGAAGATCACGACGGCGTTCTCCCCGTGCGGGGAGAAGACGGTGCCGTAGCGGTAGAGGAAGTGGAGCAGCGGGGGCAGGACGGCGGCGAAGAGCCGCTGGAGCCAGACGGTCGCGGTCAGCCCGGACCGGGCGACGAGTTCCGCGGTGAAGGAGCGGCCGCGCGGGTCGGTGTGGAGGAGCGAGGCGAGCGTGCGGGCGTGCTCGCCTGGGGCGAGCCGGCCGGTCAGGGGCTCGCGCCAGATCGCGCCGAGCAGCTCCTTGTACTGGTACGGGACCTCGGGCAGCTCCTCGTAGACGGGGTGGCGGACGGTGACGGAGGCGACCTCGCCGAGCAGGATCACCCCGCATTCGTCGCGCAGGAAGGGGTCGCCGTCGCGGAGGGAGTGGATCCAGGCGGTGACGGCGGGGGCGGCGAGGGCCAGGTCGGAGGGCAGGCCCCGCCAGACCATGGTGTTGAAGACGGAGAGCGGCAGCTTGACGCTGTGCCGGTCGGGGCGGGTGAGGTTGAGGAAGGTACGGATCGACTGCTGGGGCAGGCGCACGTCGGGGTCGGCGGGGAGCGGGACGAGGATGCCGGCGGCGAGGGCCGGGGCGAACAGCGGGAGGACCACCTCGTCCCACTGCCAGGGGTGGACCGGGAGGTAGAGGTAGCCGAGCGGGTCCAGGCCGCGGTCGCGCAGGGTCTGGTCGAAGGCGGCTCGGGTGACGGGATCGAGCTCGGCGGAGTAGAGGCGGGCGGGGTCCTCCAGGCCGGCGGTGCCGCGGTAGGCGGCGAGCGAGGTGTGGGCGGCGAGCCAGGGCAGCCGCTGACGGACGCGTGCCTCGGGGGCCCAGGCCGCGGTGTCGGAGGCGGAGAGACCGATGCGGCCCTTGTTGAGGACGAGCCAGGGGTGGCCGGTCTGGTGGCCTTCGAGTGCGGCGTAGTCCAGATCCGCGAGGACGTCGGCGGTGAGTGCGGTGTGCTCGATCCGGGCGTCGGCGGCGAGGGTGGCGCTGAGCTCGCGGACGAGGTGGCCCAGCGTGGCTCCGTCGATTCCGAGGAGGGTGCGGGCGCGGATGAGGAAGGTGTACGGGTCCCCGAAGGCGGTCGGCGACTGGGTGGAGGGCGGCGGCGGGGTGAGCGTGATGGTGTCCGGGCTGACGTGCCAGCTGCCGTACGCGCGGCGGCGGGCCCGGAAGCCGAGGCTGCTGCCGTCGTCGAGGCTCAGTGTCCAGGCGTCACCGGCCCGGGAAGGGGCGGGAACGGGGCTGATGATCTCCTCGTAGGCGAACTCCGAGAGCATCTTGGCGAGCAGCTTGCGAGCTGCGAACTCCCAGGTGGGGCCGTTGAGTTCGGGTGGCGTACAGGGGTGTTGGGGCGAGGGCGGCACAGGTGGTTCGGTGGCGGCGGGGGCTGTGGGGAAATTCGGCACGGGTCTCCTCGGGGCTCGGGAACTTTGCCGCGTGGCGCGGAGTTTTCGAAGGGAGAGGTGCGAAGCGGCGGAGCGGTCGGGGCCTGCGGGGCGGCAGTCAGAGGAGATTGCGCAGCGCCCGCTCCCGGATCATCAGGGCGGCGCGCTTCTCGGGAAGGTCGATTTCCGCGAAACAGCGGAAACCTGAACCCAGGAAGGCTGATACGGAGGGGGTGTTGCGGATGTCCGGTTCCGCGATGACGCGTGTGCAGCGAGGTCGGTTGTCGAGCACCAGGTCGGCGACGGCGCGCAGCAGTGTGGTGCCCAGGCCCCGGCCGCGGTTCGTGCCGTCTCCGATCAGCAGGTGGATACCCGTGTCGTGGGGGCACGCCGGGTAGTACCGGGACAGTGGATCGAGGTCGGCCCGGTAGATCTCCCAATAGCTCATCGGCGTGCCGTCGAGGAGGCCGAGGCAGGGGATGCTGCGGCCGTCCCCGTCGACCTGCGCCCGTAGGTGGGCCTCGGTGACGGCTGCGGGGCCGGCGAGCTCCCAGTAGGCGTCCACCTCGGGATCGTTCATCCAGCCGGTAAGCAGCTCCAGGTCGCGTTCCGGTCGCACGGGTTCGAGGCGGAAGGTGCCGGCGGGTGTGTCCGTGCTGCCCCAGATGGCCGGGGAATCGAGCAGGTCCGCCTCGGCGAGCAGTGGCAACAGGTCAACGGGGAGCCGTAGTTCGACGGTGTCGTCGATGGCGCGGAGGTTGCCGAACGCGCGGTTGGCGGAGCCGACCGGATCGGCAGGTGTTTCGGTGGAGGGCATCGGGGGCTCTTCTCCGTGTCAGTGCTGACGCGTCAATCGTGAAGGGGGTTGGCGATGGTGACGTAGACGGACTGGGTGTCGACCGGGCCGACCAGCTCGTCGAGGCCGCCCAGGCGGGTGAGCAGATTCGCCTTGCAGCGCAGGGTGGGTGAGTCGAGCAGCCGTGCGGGGAGCGGGCCGAGGTGGGCGGCCTTGCCGAGGAACCGGCGGAAGGCGGCGAGCAGTACGCGCTCGTCGGCGAGCCGCTGGGAACCGAATGCGCCGATGAGGCCGAGGACGTTGTTGATGCCGAGGTAGTAGGCGAAGCGTTCGTCGGTGACGGCGTCGGAGACGAAGGTGTCGCTGGCGCTGCCGATGCCTGGGAGCCGTTGCTCCAGTTCCGTGCGGCGCGATGCGCGGAAGTAGTAGCCCTGGTTGTCACGGAAGCGACCGCCGACCGGCCAGCCGGCCGGGTCGAGGAGGACCAGGGTGTTCTGTTGGTGGGCTTCGAGGGCGATGCCGGCGAGCGCGTCGAAGGCGAGGACCGGCAGGACCACGTGGTCGAGGTAGCGCAGGAACCACTCGGCGGCGACGGCCGAGGTGGGGCGGCCGGTGGTGGCGGCGAGTCCGGAGACGGTCTCGGCGAGCCGGGAGCTCATGGTGGTCCGGCCGGGCCACGGTCGGGGAGCGGTCAGGGCGGCGACGCAGACGGCGTCGTCGGACGAACGGAAGGGGTTGTGGCGGAGCAGGGCGTCGAGTCCGGGGACGGGTGTGCCGTCGGGGGCGTCGACGGCGACCCAGGCGGGGTCGCGGACGATGTCGAAGCCGGGGTGGCCCGTCTGCCACTGCTCGGCGAGGCCGGTGCGGAGCAGCCGGTGCACCTCGACGCCGCGGTGGAGTTCCTTGCGGAGGTTCTCGCGGCGGGAGTTGGTGATGCGAAGGCCCAGGGAGAGCTTGAGCATCGCGGGGGCGCCGGGGCGGTGGACGGTGCGGACGGAGGAGGTGGGGTACCAAGGGGCGCTGTGGGGGCCCAGGTCGTGCAGGAGTCCCGCGTCGCGGAGGGCGGCGACGGCGGGGCGCTGGAGCAGGTCGCGGGCCTGCCAGGGGTGCAGCGGGAGGGGGGTGGCGCCGTCGGGCACCGGAAGGCCCGGGGCGAGCCGGCCGAGGAGCTGGGCGGCGGAGACGGGGCGACCGCGTTCGGTCCAGGCGGAGTCGGTGGCGAGGACGGAGGGTTCGACGGCGAACCAGTGCAGGGGGAAGGATCCGTGCAGTTCGGGTGAATAGCGGCGTACTTCGGTCTCGGAGAGTCCTTCGCGGCTCTTCGGGTCCGGCTGGAGGGGGTGGCCTAGGAGGAGGGACTGCTCTGCGGTGAGGAAACGGTCCCCGCCCACGGGGGCCGGGGCGGTGGGGCGTTCGCGCCGGTCGGCGATGAACTCGGCGGTGCGGCGGACCGAGTCGGCCACCCGGGCCACGAGGTCGGCGGAGCCGCGATCGATTCCGGTGGCGGTACCGGTGGGGGTACGGGTGCCTTCGCGGGCGAGGAGGGCGGCGAGGGTCACGGCGTCCAGGGTCGGCGCGGTGGCGGGCGCGGCTTCCAGTCGCGCCGGGCCAAAGCGGTGCCAGCCCGCGGGGGACCAGTAGCGGACGCCAACGAGCAGGGCGGCGCCGGAAGCGGGCAGGGGGATGCGCAACCGGGTCCCCGGGAGACCGTCGGGACGGCGGAGTCCGGCTTCTCGGACCCAGCAGCGGAGCAGGTTCTCGACCGCCGCGGCCTCGGCGGCTGCCGCCGGTTCCGGATGGTCCAGGAGCTCGGGCAGCCCGGTCGGCTCCGGTCGGGCGAGGTCTCGCCGGCCGACGCGGGGCGTGGCCGTGCCGTCCTTCTGCCGCGGCACGGTGGTCGCTGCGGGAACCTCCGCCGCGGGTGCCCGCCGGGCCGGGTCGCCAATGGTGGCGTACGACCCGTCAGCCGCGGCCTCGGTGGGCGCGGCCCAGGGTTGGGCGGCCTCGGGGGGGTTCACCCACCGGTTGTCGACGCCGGGAGCTGTCGCCCCGGGCTGGGCTGCCTCGCTGGGCGGGGTCTGCGCGGGCTCGACGGGCGGGGCGGGCTCGCCGGGCCGGGCCCACGGCTGGGCAGGCTCAGGGAGTGTGCCCCACGGGCTGGGGGGCGGGCTCGGCTGGGCCAACGGCTGGGCGGTCTCCGCCGGCTGGGCCAACGGCTGGGCGGTCTCCGCCGGCTGGGCCGAGGGCCGGGCGGACTTCGTGGGTGCGGACCCGGGCTGCGTGTCGTCGGCCGGGATCGTCCAAGGCTGCGCGGACTCCGTGGGTGCGGGCCGGGGCTGCGTGTCGTCGGCCGGGATCGTCCAAGGCTGCGCGGGCTCCGGGGGTGCGGACCGGGGAGAGGCGGACCCGGTGAACGCTGGGGGAAGGGGAGCGTGGGTGAGGGGGCGCGGGGCCGGGGGCGGCTGGTGCGTCGGCGGGCGGTGGCCTGCGGAGTCGCGGGCGGCCGATCCGGGGGTGGGGGCCGGGGGTGGTGACGGCTGCTCGCCGGGGGGTCGTTGTTGCGCCGTGGGCGCCGGGGGCGTCGGGGGCGTCGGGGGAGTCGGGGGCAGCAGGCGGTTTTCGTCGCCGCCGGGGCCGGGCGTCGGGGTGGAATGGTGCGCGTCGGGCATCGCGGGTCCTCGGGGTACGGGTCAGTAGGGCCGGCGGGCGGCTGCCGGGATGGCGTCGGCCAGGCGGTCGAGGACCGCCGCGGCCTGCTCGTCGGTCAGGGTCAGCGGGGGTAGCAGGCGGACGACGGCGGAATGACGGCCGCCGAGTTCGACGATCAGCCCACGGTCCAGGCACTCCTGGCGGACCGCCGCGGCGAGGGCGGGCGCGCAGGCTCCGGTGTCGGGGTCGACGAGTTCGACGCCGATCATCAGGCCCCGCCCCCGTACGTCCCCGATACAGGGGTGGGCGGAGGCGAGGCCGCGCAGGGCGGTGAGCATCCGCTCGCCCAGGGCGGCGGCGCGTTCGGCGAGCCGGTTCTCGCGGACGTAGGCGAGCGTGGCGGTGCCGGCCGCCATGGCCAGCTGGTTGCCGCGGAAGGTGCCGGCGTGCGCGCCCGGGGCCCAGACGTCCAGGTCGGCCCGGTACACGATCACCGCGAGCGGCAGACTGCCGCCGATCGCCTTGGACAGGACGAGCACGTCGGGTACCACCCCGGCGTGGTCCATTCCCCAGAAGGCGCCGGTCCGGCCGACGCCCGTCTGCACCTCGTCCGCGATCAGCGGGATCCCCCGCGCCCGGGTGATCTCGCGCATCCGGCGCAGCCAGGCGTCGGGGGCCGGGAGGACCCCGCCCTCGCCCTGGACGGGTTCGACGATCATCCCGGCGGGTGCGGGAACCCCGCCCTTGGGGTCGTCCAGGAGGTTCTCCGTCCAGCGGGCGCCGAGTTCGGCGCCCTCGATGCCGCCGACGCCGAACGGACAGCGGAAGTCCTGTGGGTACGGCAGCCGCGTCACCCGTACGTCCACGGCTCCTCCCGAGGCATCCAGGGCCCCGGCGGTCATCCCGTGGTAGGCCCCGGTGAAGGCGAGCAGCCCGGAGCGCCCGGTCGCGGTGCGGACGAGCTTGAGGGCCGCCTCGACCGCGTCCGTACCGGCCGGCCCGCAGAACTGGACCCGGGCGTCGGCGGCCAGCGCGGGCGGCAGGTTGGCGAAGAGCTCGGTGGTGAAGGCGTCCTTGACGGGGGTCGCGAGGTCCAGCACGTGCAGTGGAGCCCCGGAGTCGAGGACGCCCCGGATGGCTTCCAGTACCACCGGGTGGTTGTGCCCGAGGGCGAGGGTGCCGGCGCCGGAGAGGCAGTCGAGGTAGCGCCGCCCGTCGGCGCCCTCGATGGTCAGTCCCCGGGCCCGCACGGGGACGATGGGCAGGGAGCGGGCGTACGTCCGTGCGGCGGACTCCCGTTGGGACTGCCTGCGCAGGATGCCGTCGGCGGCGACGGGGATCCGTCGTGCGCGGCTGCCCTGGGGCGGTACCTGTGCCGCGGATGCGTCCGCGGACGCGGCTCCATCCACCGCCGACTCGGTCAAAGCCACGAGTGTCGGACCTCCCGCACCGATTGCTCTTCCGGATTGCGCCTCGAACATCAACGCTGCTCCCCCATCCCCCGTACGTACCAACGACGGTGACGGCGACGGATCACGGGTGGGCCCAAGATCCTTGCCCGTCAAGGGGCGAGACACCTCCCGTGTCAGGAACCACGGCCCCGGGCTGTGCCGTCCCCAACCTCGGCGGCATAGTGGGTTGCTGCACTCGACGCCTCGAATCCACCAGGGGGACGAACGACATGCGACCGAACCGACCGGTCACCGCGCTGCTGTGCGCGGCCGCGCTCGCGCTGACCGCCGCGGCCTGCGGCCCCGGCGACGATGAGGCCGGCGGCGACGCCAAGCCGACCGTGGCACAGAGCAGTCCGGGCGCGGGCGGGATCAAGATCCCGGACCAGCTCAAGGACAAGCTCAAGGAGCACGGCATCGACCTGGAGAAGTGGAAGGGGGGCGAGTGGAAGAACTGGAAGAAGGAGGACTGGCTCCGCGAGGCGGGCGACTACATCAACCCGATCATCGAGGGCCTGTGGGACCCCGACCGCATGCGTGACGCCGAGCAGCCGAAGCAGCCGGCCGTCGACCCGGACGCGGGCAAGGACCAAGGCGTCACCGACCCGACCCCGGCGCCGGTGACGGCCAAGCCGGCGAACCCGCCCTACCACGGGAGCGTTCCGGCTTCCGGCAAGGTCTTCTTCGACGGGCCCGAGGGTTCGATGGTCTGCTCCGCGACCGTGGTCAAGGACCCGGCGCACCCCGGCAAGTCCAACATGGTCTGGACGGCCGGCCACTGCGTGCACGCGGGCAAGTCCGGCGGCTGGTACCGCAACATCGCCTTCGTCCCGTCCTACAACAACGCGGGCAAGCCGGCTGCGCAGCTCAAGGGCGCGCCCCGGGAGCAGGTGGCTCCGTACGGCGTGTGGTGGAGCGACTGGGCGCAGACCTCCGACCAGTGGATCGCGACCGGCGGTCCGACCGGTGGTGCGGGTGCCCCGTTCGACTTCGCGGTGCTGCACGTGACCCCCGAGCAGGGCAGCGGCAAGTCCCTGGAGGAGACGGTCGGTTCGGCGCTTCCGGTGGAGTTCAACGCTCCGGCCGTGCCGAAGGTCGCGAGCATCACGGCGACCGGCTACCCGGCGGCGGCTCCCTTCGACGGCCAGAAGGCCTACCAGTGCACTGACAAGCCGGGCCGGCTGTCGCTCAACGCGACGGACCCGGTGATGTACCGCATCGGCTGCACCATGACCGGCGGTTCGTCCGGCGGCGGCTGGGTCGCGGCGGGCGCCGACGGCAAGCCGGCGCTGGTGTCGAACACCTCGATCGGCCCGGCCAAGGCGGGCTGGCTGGCCGGACCCCGGCTGGGCCCGGAGGCGAAGGGCATCTTCGACGCCGTCAGCGGCAAGTTCAAGTAGCGAGACCGAATGACCGAGGGCCCCCTGCGCGTCGCAGGGGGCCCTCGGTCATGGGATCAGCTCTTCGCGAGGGCGTACGGAGCCAGGTCCGCCGCCAGTTCCTGGTGGACCCGTGCCTTGAGCAGGGTGCCCTCCGCGGTGTGCTCCTCGGAGATCACCTCGCCCTCGGCGTGCGCCTTGGCCACCAGCGAGCCGAGCGTGTAGGGCACCAGGGCCTCCACCTCGACCTCGGGCCGCGGCAGCTCGGTGTCGATGAGCGCGAGCAGTTCCTCGATGCCGAGGCCCGTCCGCGCCGAGACGGCGATGGAGTGCCGCTCGATCCGCAGCAGTCGCTGCAGGACCAGCGGATCCGCCGCGTCCGCCTTGTTGATCACCACGATCTCGGGCACGTTGACCGCGCCGACCTCGCGGATCACCTCGCGCACCGCCGCCAGCTGCTCCTCCGGCGCCGGGTGCGAGCCGTCCACGATGTGCAGGATGAGGTCGGAGTCGCCGACCTCCTCCATCGTGGAGCGGAACGCCTCGACGAGGTGGTGGGGCAGGTGCCGGACGAAGCCGACCGTGTCGGCCAGGGTGTAGATCCGGCCGCTCGGCGTCTCGGCCCGGCGCACGGTCGGGTCGAGGGTGGCGAACAGCGCGTTCTCCACCAGTACGCCCGCGCCCGTGAGGCGGTTGAGCAGGGAGGACTTTCCGGCGTTGGTGTAGCCGGCGATGGCGACCGAGGGCACCTTGTTGCGGCGCCGTTCCTGCCGCTTGATGTCACGGCCGGTCTTCATCTCCGCGATCTCCCGGCGCATCTTCGCCATCTTCTCGCGGATCCGACGCCGGTCGGTCTCGATCTTGGTCTCACCGGGGCCTCGGGTGGCCATGCCGCCACCGCCGCCGCCACCCATCTGGCGGGACAGCGACTGACCCCAGCCTCGCAGTCGCGGCAGCATGTACTGCATCTGCGCGAGCGCGACCTGTGCCTTGCCCTCTCGGGACTTGGCGTGCTGGGCGAAGATGTCGAGGATGAGGGCGGTCCGGTCGACCACCTTCACCTTGACGACGTCTTCGAGCGCGATGAGCTGGCCGGGGCTGAGCTCGCCGTCGCAGACCACGGTGTCGGCGCCGCTCTCCATGACGATGTCACGCAGCTCGCGCGCCTTGCCCGAGCCGATGAAGGTGGCCGGGTCCGGCTTGTCGCGGCGCTGGATCACACCGTCGAGTACGAGAGCACCTGCCGTCTCGGCGAGCGCCGCGAGCTCCGCGAGGGAGTTCTCCGCGTCGTTCACCGTGCCGGAGGTCCAGACACCGACGAGTACGACGCGCTCCAGGCGCAGCTGTCGGTACTCGACCTCGGTGACGTCTTCGAGCTCGGTGGAGAGGCCGACCACGCGGCGCAGGGCCGCGCGCTCGGAGCGTTCGAACTGCTCGCCGTCCCGGTCTCCGTCGATCTCGTGGCTCCAGGCGACGTCCTCTTCCATCAGGGCATCGGCCCGAAGGCTCTCGGTGAAGCTCTGCGAGTCCCGCACGTCCTGTGCGTCCCGCGCGTCCTGGGAAGGGGAAGAAGAGGAGGTCATTGGATCCTTACGTCGATTCGAATAGCACGGTCACGTCAGCCGTCAGGTCCAACGTGGAACTGTCACGTCCAACGTGTCATACCGCCCGGGGATTCCCCGAACGGGCCCGTCGATGGTGACATGCCCGCTCGCCGCCGGTCACACGCTTTATTTGACGGGCGCGGCCCCGCTCCACTCCGGGTGCCCCGGCATCGCGGGGGTCGTCTTCCCGTACAGCCACGGCTCCAGGAAGGCCCCGAGGTCGCGGCCGGCCTCCTGCGAGGCGAGGCGTACGAAGTCCTCGGTGCCCGCGACGGAGTCCCGGTGCTCCGACACCCAGCGCCGCTCGATCCGGTCGAAGGCCTCGGTGCCGATCTCCTGTCGCAGGGCGTACAGGATCAGGGCGGCACCGTCGTAGACCACCGGCCGGAACAGCCCGATCTTCTGGCCGGGGGCGGCTGCCTGCGGGGCGGCCGGGGGGCCGCCCGCGGCCCGCCACTGGTCGGAGCGCTGGTACGCCTCGCGCATGCGCCGCTCCAGGGAGTACTTGCCGAGCCCGTCGGCGTACAGGGCCTCGTACCAGGTGGCGTGTCCTTCGTTGAGCCACAGGTCGGACCAGGTCCGCGGGCTGACGCTGTCGCCGAACCACTGGTGGGCGAGCTCGTGCACCATCACGGATTCCACGTACCACTCGGGGTAGCCCTCGCCGGAGAACAGGCTGTTCTCGAAGAGCGAGAGGGTCTGCGTCTCCAGCTCGAATCCGGTGGTGGCCCGCGCGATCAGGATCCCGTAGTTCTCGAAGGGGTAGCGGCCGACCCTCTCCTCCATCCACGCGACGTGGCCGGCGGTCTTCTTCAGCCAGGGGTCCAGCCGCTCCCGGTCGGCGGCGGGTACGACGTCGCGCAGCGGCAGCCCGTGCGGTCCGGTGCCGTGGACGACGGCGGAGCGTCCTACGGAGACCTGGGCCAGCTCGGTGGCCATGGGGTGCAGGGTCCGGTACGTCCAGGTCGTCCCGGCGCCGGCGCGGGGGGCGGGCAGTGCGCCGGGCACCCCGTTGGCCACGGCGGTGAGCCCGGCCGGGGCGGTGATCCGGAAGGTGAAGTACGCCTTGTCGGCGGGGTGGTCGTTGCAGGGGAAGACCCGGTGGGCGGCGTCCGCCTGGTTGGCCATGGCCAGGCCGTCCTCGGTGGGCACCCAGCCGCCGTCCCCGCGGCCGCGCGGGTCGCTGGTGTGCCGGACGGTGATGTGCAGCGGCAGGTTCCGCGCGACCGGGCGCGCGGGGGTCAGTACGAGGTCCTCGCCCGCGCTCTCGAAGCGGGCCGGCTCCCCGTTGACCTCGACGGACGCCACCTTGCCGTGAGTGAAGTCGAGGTTGATCAGCTCCAGCTGCCGCAGGGCGCGGGCTTGGATGACGGTGACCGCGTCGAGCGGGCTCTTGTTGTCCTTGTACGTGAAGGACAGGTCGTACGAGAGCACGTCGTACCCGGGGTTCCCGAGCTCCGGGAACAGCCGGTCGCCGATGCCCAGGGGCTTCGGCGGGGGCAGGACTGCGGCGACGAGGGTGAGGGAGGCCGCGGCGAGCAGGGCGGCGCGCAGGCGCGGGGAGGTGAGCTGCATCCACCACCGCTTACCAGCGCCCGCCGCACGGCCGCGCTCGACGCGCGACGGGGCCACCCGAACGGGACCTTCCGGGGCCGCCCGGTGACACGCGGGAGCCCCGCCGCCGACCTACGCGCGCCTGACGTCGTAGACGCCCGGGACGTCCCGCATCGCCCGCATCAGGGCGGGCAGGCCGGCCGCGTCGGGCAGTTGGAGGGTGTAGGTGTGTCGGACCCGCTGCTCGACCGGGGGTTCCACGGTCGCGGAGACGACCTCGACGCCCTCCCGGGCGATGGCCTCGGTCAGGTCGGCCAGCAGATGGGGGCGGCCGAACGATTCAGCGAGCAGGGTGACCCGGCAGTCGGCGGTGGCCCGCCAGTGCACGGCGACCGAGGTGCGCCCGACGGCCCGCATCTGCGCCACGGCGGCGCAGTGGATGCGGTGCACGGTGACGGCCCCGCCGCGGACCACGAACCCGGCGACGGCGTCCGGCGGCACCGGCGTGCAGCAGCCGGCGAGCCGTACGGGGGCGTCCGGCAGGTCGGCGACCGCGTTGGCGCCGCCACCCCGGGCGCCGACCACCGAGAGCGGTGCACGCGCGGCGGAGGTGGTGGCCATCGCCCGGTCGGGGTGGGCTTCGAGCCAGCTGCTGATGGCGATCCGGGCGGCCGGGGTCTTCGCGTGGTCCAGCCACTCGGAGGCCGGCCCCGAGGAGGCGTCCTGCGCGAGCAGCAGCTGCACGGTGTCGCCGTCGGAGAGCGCGGAGGAGAGGGAGGTGAGGCGCCCGTTGACCCGGGCGCCGATACAGCCGTGGGCCGCCTCGCCGTGCTGGGCGTAGGCGGCGTCGATACAGCTGGCCCCGGCCGGCAGGCCCAGCGTGCCCCCGTCCACGCGGAAGACGGTGATCTCCCGGTCCTGGGCCAGCTCCGCGCGGAGCACGCTCCAGAAGGTGTCGGGGTCGGGTGCGGACTGCTGCCAGTCGAGGAGCCGGGACAACCAGCCGGGCCGTGTCGGGTCCACCCGTTCCTCGTCGCATTCGGCGGCGTCGGCCGAGGCGATGGCGTACGGGTTGCCGAGGGCCACGACGCCCGCCTCCGCGACGCGGTGCATCTGCCGGGTCCGCACGATGACCTCGGCGACGTAGCCCTCGGGGGTGGCGACGGCGGTGTGCAGCGACTGGTAGAGGTTGAACTTCGGGGCGGCGATGAAGTCCTTGAACTCCGAGACGACCGGGGTGAAGCAGGTGTGCAGCTCCCCCAGTACGGCGTAGCAGTCGGCGTTCTCGCCGACGAGGACGAGGACGCGCCCGAAGTCGGAGCCGCGCAGCTCGCCGCGTTTGAGGGCGACGCGGTGGACGGAGACGAAGTGCCGGGGGCGTACCTGTACCTCGGCGGCGATGCCGGCGTCGCGCAGCACGGTCCGTACGGAGTCGGCGATGGCGGGCAGCGGGTCGTTCTCGCCGGCGTGGGCGGCGATGAGCGCGCGCGTGTGCTCGTACTCCTCGGGGTGCAGGATCGCGAAGACGAGGTCTTCCAGCTCGGTCTTGAGGGCTTGGACGCCGAGCCGTTCGGCGAGCGGGATGAGGACGTCACGGGTGACCTTGGCGATGCGGGCCTGTTTTTCGGGTCGCATCACACCGAGGGTGCGCATGTTGTGGAGCCGGTCGGCGAGTTTGATGGACATGACGCGGACGTCGTTGCCGGTGGCGACGAGCATCTTGCGGAAGGTCTCGGGTTCGGCGGCGGCGCCGTAGTCGATCTTCTCCACCTTGGTGACGCCGTCGACGATGAAGCAGACCTCGTCGCCGAACTCCTCGCGGACCTGATCGAGGGTCACGTCGGTGTCCTCGACGGTGTCGTGGAGGAGAGAGGCCGTCAGGGTGGTGGTCTCGGCGCCGAGTTCGGCGAGGATCAGGGTCACGGCGAGCGGATGTGTGATGTACGGCTCACCACTTTTTCGCATCTGGCCGCGGTGAGAGGTCTCCGCGAGCAGATATGCGCGCCGCAAAACGGACAGGTCGGCGTCCGGATGGTGGGCACGGTGCGCTTCCGCGACGTGTCCGATGGCGTCCGGGAGGCGGTCGCGGGACGTGGGACCGAGCAGCGCCGCTCGGCCGAGCCGGCGCAGATCGAGCCTGGTCCGGCCACGTCTGCGGAGCTCAGGGCGCACTTCGGGGTGTGCTTCGGGGTTCGTGGCCTCTGCACTCATGGGCACCTCCGGCGGCTTCGACCGGCGGTGGCGGGCATGGGGTGAGCCCTCAGGGCCGGTGCCTGATGTTACCGACCCCACCACGTGGCGCAGTCCACCTCTCGCTGAGCGTGAAACGGATCACCCATTAGAGGGAAGCTTCAGCCGAAAGCCGTTTCGGTGAGCCAGGCCGCGTCGAACTCGCCCGCCGCCACGATCACGGCCGGTCCGGTCATCTCGATCCGGCCGTCGGGGTGTTCCGTGATGACGAGCGTGCCACCGGGGAGGTCGACGGTGTACGTGACCGGTTCGCCGGTGGCGGCCGGGTCCGCGCCGTCGCGGCGGATGGTGGCCACGGCGACGGCGCAGGCGCCGGTGCCGCAGGAGCGGGTCTCGCCGGAGCCGCGCTCGTGGACGCGCATGGCGACGTGCCGGGGGCCGCGGTCGACGACGAACTCGACGTTGACACCCGTCGGGTAGGCGGACGCCGGGCTGAACTCGGGGGCGTCGTACAGCTTCCCGGCGTCGTCGAGGCTTTCAACGAACGCCACCGCGTGCGGGTTCCCCATGTTCACGTTCCGCGCGGGCCAGCTCTTGGACCCGACGGCGACGGTGACCTCCCCCTCGGGGAGTTCGGCGCGACCCATGGAGACGGTGACGTCGCCCGCCTTGTCGAGGTGCACGCGCTTGATCCCGCCGCGGGTGGCGACGGCGAGGTCGCCGGGCTCCACGTGGCCCGCGTACTGGAGGTAGCGGGCGAAGACGCGTACGCCGTTGCCGCACATCTCGGCGATGGAGCCGTCGCTGTTGCGGTAGTCCATGAACCACTCCGCCTCGTCGGCCAGGTGGGCCGCCTCGGGGTGCGCGGCGGACCGGACGACGTGCAGGACACCGTCGGCTCCGATCCCGGCCCGCCGGTCGCACAGCTTCGCGACGGCGGAGGCGGGCAGCTCGATGGCGTTGTCCGGGTCCGGGACGATCACGAAGTCGTTCTCGGTGCCGTGGCCCTTGAGGAAGGAGAGGGTGGTCTGCGTCACCCGCCCATCGTACCGATCCCCTGGTCAGCGGCGCGGAGCCGTCCGAGGAGCGGTCAGCGGGCGGGGCGGGGGCCGGGCCGTGCCGGGCCGGTCAACCGGACGGGCTCTAGCGGAGCCGGGCCACTCGGTACACGGCGAGCGCCACGACGGTCAGCGCGACCACCGCGTACAGCGCGGCCAGGCGCCAGTCGGGGTGGCGGCCGCTCCCCCGGGCCGGAAGCCCGGGCCAGCTGTAGCCCACGCGGCGGGCGGCCATCATCCCCCAGCCGCCCGCGCAGCAGCTGATGAGGAAGCCGAGCATCGCGACCACGGCTCCGCCGTCGCCGAACTCGAAGGCCAGCGGGAAGGCGAACATGAGCGAACCGGCGGCGGCGAGCATCACGATGGGTGCGATCTGCCACACGCGCAGGCGGCGCTGCGGGCGCAGCTCGACCTCGACCTCGGGGCCGGTGGCGGCCTCGGCCTCCGCGGCGTTCGCGGTGTCCGGGCCGTCGGGGGTCAGTCGCGCGGGGCCCGTGGGCAGCCCGAGGGTGTCGGGGCCGTCCGGGCCGTCGGGCCGCTGCGAGCCGCCGGATCCGCCCTGTCGGTCGAGAAGCGTAGGGTCCGCTTCCCGTCGGGTGTCGTCCCGCCCGGTGTCACGAGGGCCGGCCTCCATCGCCACGCGCCCTCCCCACTCGGATTCAGTACGCCGCCATTCACTGCGGGTGAGCGCACCCGCCGAAGTTTGATGATGGCACGCCCCCGGGCCCGGGACGGGCGCGCGGAGCGTCCCGATGCCATCACGTGATCAGGCTGTGACCGCTCGTTCGACCAACGACTGCGCGAGTCCGGTGAGTTCCCCGCGGTCGGCGACGGCCCCGCTGAGCCAGTGGACGCGCGGGTCGCGCCGGAACCAGGAGTCCTGGCGGCGGGCGAAGCGCTTGGTCGCCCGGATGGTCTCCGCCTTGGCCTCTTCCTCGGTGCATTCCCCGGCGAGCGCGGCGAGCACCTGCTGGTAGCCGAGCGCCCTGGAAGCGGTGATTCCGTCGCGCAGTCCGCGGGCCTCCAGCGCGCGCACCTCGTCCACGAGTCCGGCCTCCCACATCCGGTCCACCCGCAGCGCGATCCGCTCGTCGAGCTCCGGCCGGGATACGTCGACGCCGATCTGGACGGTGTCGTAGACGGACTCGTGGCCGGGCAGGTTGGCCGTGAAGGGGCGGCCGGTGATCTCGATGACCTCCAGGGCGCGCACGATCCGGCGGCCGTTGCTGGGCAGGATCGCGGCGGCGGCGGCCGGGTCCGCGGCGGCGAGGCGGGCGTGCAGGGCGCCGGGGCCGCGCAGGGTGACCTCGGCCTCCAGCCGGGCGCGGACCTCGGGGTCGGTGCCGGGGAACTCCATGACGTCCAGGGCGCCCCGGACGTAGAGGCCGGAGCCGCCGACGAGCACGGGGGTACGGCCCTCGGCGAGCAGCTTGTCGATCTCGGCGCGGGCCAGCCGCTGGTACTCGGCCACGTTGGCGGTGTCGGTGACGTCCCAGATGTCGAGGAGGTGGTGCGGTACGCCGCCGCGCTCCTCGGTCGTCAGCTTGGCGGTGCCGATGTCCATCCCCCGGTACAGCTGCATGGAGTCGGCGTTGACGACTTCGCCGTCGAAATGGCGTGCCAGGGCGACGCCCAGGTCGGACTTTCCTGCTGCGGTGGGACCGACGACGGCGATGACCCGCTGGGCGGGGGCTGCTTTCCTCACCGCCCCAGTCTCGCAGCCCCCCGGTCAAGACAGTGACATGTACCCGATCGAGCTACGTGACGGGATGGGGGCGGGGTCGTTGCCCTGGCGGGGTTCGGCCCGGTGGAGCCCCTGTGGCCAAGCCGGAACTTCACTCACACGAGTAACGTTATAGGAGGAGACATGGGCGTTTTTGATCGGCTTTTTCGCCGTAAGGACGAGGTTGTGACCGATGAGGTCGCCGCCGAAGCCCCGACGGCGGAGCCCGGTGCGGCCGAGGAAACCGAGACCGAGACGGCTGACGTGGTGGTTCCGGCGGCGGAAGCCGTCGAGATCCCGAAGCAGCAGTCGGCCGAGGTGGCCGCGGACAGCGAAGCCGGCGAGGGCGCCCGTACGTAGCGACCGCCAACGGAAGGTGACCCATGGGCCTGCTGGACAATCTGAAGGCCAAGCTCGCGCCGGCGAAGGACAAGGTCGGCGACCTCGCCCAGAAGAACGAGGGCAAGATCACCGAGGGTCTGGACAAGGTGGCCAAGGCCGTGGACTCGAAGACCCACGGCAAGTACAGCGACCGGATCACGAGCGGCACGGGCAAGGCGAAGGACGCCCTGGGCAAGATCGCGCACAAGGACGCTCCCGGCGGCGGACCGACGCCGCCCACTGCTTCCTGACGCGGTACCGGAAAAGGGCGCGGCACCGGCGACAGCCGGTCCCGCGCCCCTTCCTCGTACGTGATGCCTACGGGGTGTCAGGACCAGGCGGCGACGAAGTACCCCACGCCGTACGGCGCGTCCTCGTACAACAGCCGTCCGTCGAGCCCCGCGCCCTCGGCGGCGCCGGCCAGCACCTGCCAGGGAGCCCGGCCGGCGGCCTGGAGTTCGGTGGCGAGTTCGGCGTCGAGGGCGGCGAGCGCGGCCACGTCGGCGGCGGCGAGGGCCCGGCCGGCGGCCGCGTCGAAGGCGGCGGCGCGCTCGTCGAGGTAGCCGGGGGCCTTCAGGGTCCGTTTGGCGCTGCCGTCACCCATGACGAGCAACGCGACCCGCTCGTCCCGCGCGGCGAGTTCCCGGCCGGTCCGCAGGCAGTGCGCGGTGTCCAGCGGCTCGGCGACCCCGAGCCCCTCGACGGGCGCGGCTCCCCACCGCGCGCGGCTCAACAGCCAGGCGCCGACGGCGAGCGAGGCCGGCAGCAGGCGCGGCCCCTCATCGCCCTCCCCCAGTTGTACGTCGGCCTCGACCCCGAATCCGCGGAAGCTGCCGCGGGCGCCCTGGGGGTAGGCGCCGGCGTGGTCCCGGTCGGCGGCTCCGACGACGACGAGCAGGTCGGGTCGGGACGCGGCGAGCACCGCCAGTGCGTCGGAGCAGGCGGTACGGGCGTCGCCGAGTTCGGCGGCGGCCCCCGCAGCGACCTCCGGCACGAGCAGCGGCGGGGCGGGGCAGACGGCAGCGGCTACGAGCATGATCCGCAGCCTAACCGCAGCGCGGCTCGGGCGGTGCGGGTGCGGCGTGCGCCGTGCTGCGTGGTGCGGCGACTTCGCGGTGCGGCTCGGCCGGTGCCGCTGCGCGGTGCCTTCGTGGGCGCTGCCCACACCCGCGCCTCAAACGCCGGCGGGGCTGGATTGGGCTGATGCGGTCCGCCGGGCGCGGGCCGCGCCCGGCGGGGCTGGATTGGGCTGATGCCGGCCGCCTGGCGCGGGCCGCGCCCGGC